>JAPXRA010000028.1:0-12421 GCA_033813795.1 Aeromicrobium sp.
GCAGCACGCCGGCGTCGGCGTTTTGGCCACCGGATTCGGCGTAGAAGCCGGTGCGATCCAAAACGACCTCGCCAACTTCTCCTTCAGCAAGCGCCGGCACCGTTTGGCCACCACTGAGCAGGGCTATTACCCGCGATTCGGTGATCAAATTGGTGTAGGCCAACCAGTCAGTTGGTCCGTGGGTGTCGAGTGTCTCGCGGTACACCGTGGTGTCGGCGTGCACGCCCTTCTTGGACTTCGCGTCTGCCTTGGCCCGGGCCTTCTGCTCGGCCATCAAGGCGACGAAGCCTTCTTGGTCTACCGACAATCCTTGCTCGGCAGCCATCTCCAGCGTCAGGTCGATTGGGAAACCGTAGGTGTCGTGAAGTTGGAAGGCTTTGTCGCCAGTGAGCTCTTTGGCTCCGGCGGACTTTAGCTCGCCAGCGGCCACGTCAAAAATCTGGGTGCCTTTGCCGAGGGTTTGGCGAAATGCGTCCTCTTCGGCGAAGGCGACCTGGCAGATTCGAGCGAAGTCGGTTTCTAACTCCGGATAGGAAGCCTTCATCCGATCCAGGCTCACCGGCAGCAATTCTGGTAGCGCGCGGTCTTCAAAACCCAACAGTCGCATCGAGCGCACAGCCCGGCGAAGTAGTCGGCGCAACACATATCCGCGACTCTCGTTGCCCGGGGTAACCCCGTCGCCCATCAGCATCAAGCCACTGCGCACGTGGTCAGCGATCACCCGGAAACGGACGTCGTCTTCGGCGTTATCGCCGTAGCGCTTGCCGCTCAGTTCAGCAGCCTTGGCGATCACTGGGAAAACCTCGTCAATTTCGTAGAGGTTCTCTTTGCCCTGCAGCAGGTAGGCGACTCGTTCAAGCCCCATGCCGGTGTCGATGTTCTTGCTTGGCAACGGCGAGATCACGTCGAACTTGTCCTTGGCGAAAACGTTCGCGATCTCTTCTTGCATGAAGACCAGGTTCCAGATCTCCAGGAAACGGTCCTCATCGGCTTCCGGTCCGCCATCTGGACCGTATTGCGGGCCACGGTCGATGTAGATCTCCGAGCAAGGTCCGCCAGGTCCTGGCACGCCCATATGCCAGTAGTTGTCCAGCAACCCGCGGTTCTGGATCCGCTCATCGGGCAGGCCGGCAATCTTCTTCCAAAGCTCGCGCGCTTCGGTGTCAGTGTGCAGCACTGTCACCCAGATCTTGTCTGGGTCGAACCCTAGTCCGCCATCGGCGACGCTCTTGGTGATTAGCGACCAAGCGTGCTCGATCGCCCCTTCCTTGAAGTAGTCGCCGAAGCTGAAGTTGCCGTTCATTTGGAAGAACGTGCCGTGGCGGGTGGTCTTGCCTACTTCTTCGATGTCGAGGGTTCGGACGCACTTTTGCACGCTCGTGGCGCGCTCGAACGGGGGCGTTTCCTGGCCAAGGAAGTACGGCTTGAACGGAACCATGCCGGCGTTGACGAACAGCAAGTTCGGGTCGTCGAACAACAACGGCGCTGACGGAACGACGGTATGTCCGGCATTCTCGAAGTGGGAAAGGAATCGGCGCCGGATCTCAGCGGTTTCCATCAGTAGGTGTCCTTGGTTCTAGTTCGGGAAGGAGGGTGTTAGTTCTGATCTGGTGTTCTTTGGCCGACATGCCGTCACGCACTTCGGCATTGAACGCGCGCGCCCCTGTTCCTAGGGCGGCGGCTTGGTCGATTAGTCCGGGCATAGACAGCCGGTATGCGGCCCGCTTGGCTTTGGCGCTGGCGTAGATGCCGGCGGCTGTTCCGGCCACAAACCAGACGATTCGCGAACTCAACGTTCGATCACCGGCTTGGTGGTTTGCGAAAGCGGCTGCCCGTTCTGCGCGCGCGCTGCTGCCCTGGCGGCTTGTTGCCGGGCCCGCTTTCGGCCTAGGTATTCACGCCGAATCAGCGCTGAAATCCGATCACGGCTTTCTGGACGAAGCGCATGCGCAACGCCAGAAACCAAAATCGCCAAGCGAACCGTCGGCCGCGTCATGGTCGCGGCCACGACTTGCGCCTGGGTTGGCGCCACGATTACTCGACCTTCGATGACTTCGTAGACCGGTTCTGGCCGAACTGTGTTCGCTGGCAAAGTCACGCTGTCCGGCTGTGCAATCTGTTCGATCTTGGCCGGTGATTGCGCTTGCGGGCGAAGTTGTTTGATTTGGCCGACCGCTCGGGTAGCCACGATGGCAGCGGTGACCGAGACGACCGCGAGAATCGCGGCAATCACGACGAACACAACTGGCCAATCCATATGGGGAAGGTTACCTGTCTCTCAAGATCTGGCGGATGCGGGCAAGGCGATCTTTGATGCCGGACTCCGCGCCGTGTTCGCTGGGCAAGTAGTAGTTCACTTTGTCCACATCGTCGGGCGCATGCTGCTGTTCGACCACGCCCCTGGGGTCTGAATGGGCGTACTTGTAGTCGTGTCCGTGTCCGAGTTTCTTCGCACCCGAATAATGGGCGTCGCGCAACGCCGGCGGCACTGGCCCGGCTTTGCCGGCCCGCACGTCGCTCATCGCCGCGTCGATCGCGGAAATAACCGAGTTCGACTTCGGCGCCGTGGCAAGGTGAATCACCGCTTGCGCGAGGGTGAGTCTGGCTTCGGGGAACCCGATCATTGCCACGGCTTGGGCCGCAGCGACCGCGATCTGCAGGCTCGTCGGATCGGCCATGCCGATGTCTTCGGACGCCAAGATCATCAGCCGTCTGGCGATGAACCGAGGGTCTTCACCCGCCTCGACCATTCGAGCCAGATAGTGCAAGGCGGCATCAACGTCAGAACCGCGAATCGACTTGATGAACGCGCTGGTGACGTCGTAGTGCTGATCGCCGGCGCGATCGTAACGAACTGCTGCGGTGTCGACCGCCAAAGCAGCGTCTTCGACGGTAACGCGGTCGCGACCTTGACTTTGGGTGGCGCCAGCGGCCGCCTCAAGGTAAGTCAGTGCCCGCCGGGCGTCTCCCCCAGCCAGCCGAATCAGGTGATCGATCGCTTCGGCATCTACGGCAAGTTCACTGCTGAGCCCGCGTTCACTGCTGATCGCCCGACCGAGAACTTGTCGAATGTCGTCCTCGCTCAGCGGTTGCAAGGTGAGCAGCAAGGAACGACTCAACAGTGGTGAGATCACGCTGAAGTGCGGGTTTTCGGTGGTGGCGGCAACCAAACTCACCCAACGGTTTTCTACACCCGGTAACAGCGCGTCCTGCTGAGCTTTGCTGAACCGGTGGACCTCATCGACAAACAGCACGGTCTCTTTGCCGGTGTTGGCAAGCGCTTGCCGCGCCCCAGCAATGATTTCGCGCACTTCCTTAACGCCAGCGCTAACTGCGGAAACCTCGACGAACCGCCGATCGGTCTGCTGACTAATCAGGCTGGCCAGAGTGGTTTTGCCGGTGCCAGGTGGGCCCCAAAGCAGGATCGTCAGCGGCGCGTTGCCTTCGATCATTCGCCGAAGCGGCGAACCGGGGGCGAGCAGGTGTTCTTGGCCGACGAGTTCATCAAGCGACTGCGGCCGCATCCGAACCGCCAGCGGCGCACTGGCGTGAGCGTTGCCGGCTAGGGTGCCACCGGAATCGCGACGGCTCGACGGCTGGCCGGGCAGGTCGAAAAGTCCGTCGCTCACCGGACCAGCCTAGTTGCTGGCCGCGACAACCTTTTCTAGTCGGCAGTGGCGGCGCCGAATTTCTTGGTCAATCCGGTTTCGCAGGGTGAACTCGATCGCCGGGCAGGAACTGCAGGCACCAGAAAGCGAAACGGTAACCGTGTTGTCGTCGACCGAAATGAGTTCTGCCGATCCGCCGTGCGAACCGATCACTTCGCCGACTGAACCGTGCAGCACTTCTAGGGCCACATGGCGCAAGATCAGGTCGTCGGCGGGCGTGATCTGCCACTGCGCTGGCGTTGATAGCGCCTGCGCCAGCGCGCTGCGCACTCGACTGCCGACTTCGGCCCATGACGCCTCAGGTCCCAGCCAGAACCAAATGGCCGTGTCCTCGACGATCGCCGCTCGCAGCACTTCCTGGCGAAAAAGTTGCGCCAACGGTTCTGGAAATGCCACGGGCAGCCCCGGTTCAACAATGCCAGCCGGAATCACCCAACGGATCACGTTCGGTTCGGTCAGTACCGGTTCTGGGTGCATCGGGATCGGCGCAAGGGTTTGACTGGCGATCATGTCAGCGCCCCGACGATCGAGTGGGCGATGAAAGCTGCGACCCAAGCCAGGGCAAACATGTAGCCGAACGCGATCGCCGGCCAGCGCCACGTGCCGGTCTCCCGGCGCAGCACCCCGACAGTGGACATGCATTGCAGGGCGAACGCGAAGAACATCAGCAGCGCCGCGATCGTTGCTGGCGAGAACAGCGGCTCGCCCTTGCCCGGCCCGTCAATCACTTTCATTTGCGCCAGCGCGGTGGCCGGCTCTTCGGGATTCTCGGCCGCCGCGACTTGACCTAACGTCGCCACGAAAACCTCACGTGCGGCCAGCGAAGAAACCAGGCCAATGTTGATTCGCCAGTCGAATCCGAGGGGCTCAAATACCGGCTCGACGGCCTTGCCGATACTCGCCGCGTAGGACTGGTCCAGTTGAGGTTCGTCTACGGAAGCTTGGGGGAAGTTCAACAGCAGCCACAAGACGATCGTGGTGGCCATAATGATCGAGGTCACCTTTTTCACGAAGGCGCCAACTGCGGTCCACACTGCACTGACCACTGAACTTGGCCGTGGCACTTGGTAGGGCGGAATCTCCATGTAGAACGGCAGCAACCGCCCGCGAGTGCGCGAAACTTTCGAGGCAACCGCAGCCGCGCCCATCGCGGCGACTGCGCCAAGCAAATACATCGCGAACAAGATGAGCCCGCGCTGATTGACTGGACCGAACCGTTCCTCTGGCCCCACCAAGAGCCCAATCAACAGCACATAGACCGGCAGTCTCGCCGAACAGGTAACTAGCGGTGCGGCCATCATGGTTGCGAGACGGTCACGGGCCGACGGCAAAGACCTGGTGGCCATGATGCCCGGAATCGCACAGGCAACCGAGGACAGTAGCGCGACAAAGGCGCGGCCTTCGAGTCCGGCCTTGGCCATCACCCGATCCATCAGAAAGGCCGCGCGAGCCAGATAGCCAGAGCCTTCCAAAATCGCAATCAACACGAACAACAACGCGATCTGCGGCAGGAACACCAACACGCCGCCAACGCCACCGATCAGCGCTTCGGAAACAAATTCTCCCAGCCAGTCGATTTTGATGTGCGCGGCCGATACCTCGCCCAACCAAGCAAAGAATGTTTCGACCCAGCCTTGGATTGGCGCGGCGACCACGAAGATCGTTTGGAAGAACGCAAACATGACCGCAAAGAACACCACCGTGCCCCAAAGCGGGTGGAGCAAGACCGAATCGATCTTGGCTGTGCGTTTGTCCAGATCGGGCTCAACATAGTTCGCCGACGCCAGCACCGAATCTGCCCAGGCAGCACACTCGGCAGTTTCTGTGGCCGGGGCGATGATCGGCGCCGGCCAAGAACGCCAAGCACCAAGCGCTTGCTTTAGATTCGCCAACTGGCCGCGGTCACCGGGGGTAACTGCCACTACCGACACGCCCAGCGCGGTACTCAGTGCGTTGATGTCGAGGCGGCCACCGCGACGTTGCAGGTCATCGGTAAAGGTGAGCGCGACGATTGTCGGCAGGCCACGAGAAAGCACTTGAGCCAACAGCGTCAGCGAGCGACGCAAGGTGGTCGCATCCAGCACGACGACGATGCCATCGGGAGCAGTGTTTTCGCCGTTCGCCTCCAGCACGTCCAAAACGACGTGTTCATCTGGGCTAATCGCATTGAGGCTGTAGGTGCCTGGCAGGTCCTCGACTACGACATACCCGGTGTCGAGTTTGGCTCGGCCTTCATACTTGGCAACCGTCACCCCCGGATAGTTTCCGGTTTTGGCGCGCAGTCCCGAGAGCGAATTGAACAGCGTCGATTTACCCGAGTTCGGGTTACCAACTAGCGCGAATCGGTCGAGTCCGCGAGTCTGCACCGCGGTCGGTCCAGCGGGTTCACAGTGCTGTCCGGTCATGGCCGCGGCTCAACTTCGATGAGCTTGGTTTGAGCGCCTCGCAAGGCGATTTCGAAGCCACCGAGACGATAGATCACCGGATCGCCCATCGGCGCTTTCCGCACCACTTCGACCTGTGCTCCCGGGGAGAACCCGAGATCAATCAGCCGCCTAGCCACGAGCGGATGGGCGGAGGCGTCGATGCCTCTGACCACGCACTTTGCGCCGACTTTTACGTTGCGCAACAGCCCGACTGCCGCCGTGGCCGATTCCAAATTCAACACACAATAAGGCTACCCTCAGTATGGGTCACCTAAGTCAGAATTGCTGCCTTGGGGCATATGATCTGGCCATGAGGTTGACGACAACTCAGCGTTTTCTGCTAGTGCCATTGTCTCTTGTGCTGCCTTTGGCATTCCTTGCTGCGCCAGTTCAAGCCGCCACCATCAGTTACCACGCGCCGTTGACCAAGTCGACCACGAAGGCAGCAAGTTCCTACGGGAATGGATTGTCGGCTAATTCCTGTCTGAACAAACATGTGAAGTCGGCGGCCAAACAGTTCGCCCGGTCCAAGACCCTTTCGACCACGCTGCGAAATGGGCTTCGGGCAAAGGCAAAAACCTGCGGTTTCGCCAAATCGGTCATTTCTTCGAGCCGGAAGAAAACTGGCTCCAAGGTGGTTTCGGGCCTGCCTTCGGTAACGAAGAAAGCGCTGAAATCACGCGAGTACCCCAAGCTCTCCGTCGCCGCGTATGCCAACGGGACAAGTCGATTCACCGTCGTCTTAGTTGCGGGCAAAACCACAGCCCCAACTGGGCCAACTCCAACCCCCGTACCAACACCCGAACCAACACCCGATCCAGAACCGCCGGTTCCGGAGACAACCATCAAAGCCCGAGCGATCGCTCGCGAATTGGCGCCACTGCTAGACGAGTGGAAAACTCGCCACGGCGGAGTGAACCTGACCGAGAGTTCTTGCCTCACCCGAGCCGCACAGCATTGGGCAAACTATCGGGCCTCGGACGCGAAATCGTGGTCGAGTTATGGGCACTCCGGTCAGGTGGCCCGCCGTGATTGCGGCCGCTACCGCGTCCAAATCCCCTATTGCGACGGTTCGGGTACCTACACCCATCCATGGGATGACTACGTAGTTGCTTCCGAAATCATCGCTTGGCATCCGGGCACTGGAACGGCCGCACAGACCGCCCAAGCGATGGTTACGAAGATGGCAGAAGATCCGGACTCGGCCATGGGCCGTTCTATCCGAAACCAACGCGACCGGCAGGTGGGCATCGGTGTGGCCTATAACGAGAACCTCGACGACTACTTCGCCGTGATTCAGTTCCTCGCTCCCCCAATTATCGCCGACTGCTTCGAACCGGCTGAGGGTTAGTCTTCTGGTTCAGTGTCTACGCCGGCTTCGGCGCGCTGCTCGGCCGTGATCGGTGCCGGCGCCGCCGTCAGGGGGTCGTAGCCGCCGCCGGACTTGGGGAAGGCGATTACGTCGCGGATCGACTCAGCGCCGGTGAGCAGTGCCACCGTGCGGTCCCAGCCAAAAGCGATACCGCCGTGCGGCGGCGCACCGAACTTGAACGCCTCAAGCAAGAAACCGAACTTCTCCTCGGCCTCTTCAGCGCCGATACCCATAATTTCGAAAACCCGCTTCTGGGTCTCTTCACGGTGGATACGAATCGAACCGCCGCCAACTTCGTTGCCGTTGCAGACGATGTCGTAGGCCTGCGCCAACGACTCTCCCGGCGTGGCCAAAGTCGCAGGGTCCTGCGGCGCGGTGAAGGCGTGATGAACCGCGGTCCACTCCCCGCCACCGACGGCCACGTCACCGGCGTCGAGTTCGCTGACCGACTCGAACATCGGCCAATCGACCACGAAGCAGAACGACCACGCCGACTCGTCAATCAAGTTTTCGCGCTTGGCGATCTCAATTCGGGCGGCGCCGAGCAGTTGACGTGAACTCTTGACCGGACCGGCCGAGAAGTAGACCGCGTCGCCGGCCTTGGCACCAACGGCAGCGACCAGGCCTTCGCGTTCGGCGTCCGACAAGTTCTTGGCCACCGGGCCGCCGAGCGTTCCGTCCTCCTGGATCAGCACATATGCCAGCCCGCGGGCACCGCGCTGCTTGGCCCACTCTTGCCAGCCGTCGAGCGTACGCCTCGCTTGCGAAGCGCCGCCGGGGTGAACCACCGCACCGACGTATGGGGCTTGGAACACCCGGAACGGCGTGTCCTTGAAGTAGTCGGTTAGTTCGACGAGTTCCAGATCGAACCGCAGGTCGGGCTTGTCTGAGCCGTATTTGCTCATCGCCTCGGCGTAAGTGATCCGTGCAAACGGCCGTGGCAGTTCAACATCGATCAGCTTCCACAGCGCCGCGTAGATCTCTTCGGCCAAGTTCATCACGTCGTCTTGTTCGACAAAGCTCATCTCGATATCGAGCTGAGTGAACTCCGGCTGACGATCGGCACGGAAATCCTCATCGCGGTAGCAGCGCGCGATTTGGTAGTAGCGCTCTAGTCCGCCAACCATCAACAACTGCTTGAACAGTTGCGGGCTCTGTGGCAGCGCGTACCAGCTGCCCGGACGCAGCCTGGCCGGCACGAGGAAGTCGCGAGCGCCTTCTGGGGTCGAGCGCGTCAGCGTCGGGGTTTCGACCTCGACGAAGTTGTGCCGCTCAAGCACTTCGCGCGCCGTCGCGTTGACCTTCGAGCGCAAGCGGATCGCACTTGCGGGGCCCGAACGACGCAGATCGAGGTAGCGGTGCTTGAGCCGGGCTTCTTCGCCCACGTCGACGTGATCGTCGATCGGGAACGGCAGCGGCGCCGAAGCGCTTAGGATCTCAACGTCCTCGGCGATGACTTCGATCTGACCGGTGGGGATGGCCGGGTTCTCGTTGCCCTCTGGCCGGCGTTGAACCGTGCCGGTGATTTTCAGGCAGTACTCGCTGCGCAACTGGTGCGCCACGTCCTCGCGAACCACAACTTGGGCAACTCCACTGGCTTCGCGCAAGTCGATGAAGGCGACGCCACCGTGGTCGCGGCGGCGCGCTACCCAACCGGCGAGCGTCACCGTCTGACCGATGTTCGCGGCGGTCAAAGTTCCAGCGTCATGGGTGCGGATCACGCTTGCGTCTCCTTGTGCGTCACCTGCGGTCGCAGGTCAGTTTCAGGTGGTGTCCAGGCGTCGGGATCGGCCGATTCCTGCTCACCGGTTCTAATGTCTTTAACTTGCTCGCCCTCATCGGTGGCGAACCAAACAAACGGTATGCCGCGGCGTTCGGCGAACCTGATCTGTTTGCCGAACTTCTGGGCAGACGCAGCAACTTCACACGCGATGCCTCGAGCCCGAAGCCGCGCAGCGATCTTATCGCTCTGGCTACGAGTGTCTTCACTCGCGACTGCGACCAGGACCGCCGAGGGCACCGACCGCGATGCCGTGATGCCACTGGCCGAAAGGGTCGAAAGCAGCCGCGAGACGCCGATCGACAAACCGACGCCCGGGTACGTGCGCTTGCCATCGCTAGCCAACTGGTCGTAGCGGCCACCCGAGCAGATCGAACCTAGCGATTCGAATTCGGCCACGCGCGTCTCGAACACGGTGCCGGTGTAGTAGTCCAAACCACGCGCGATCCGCAGGTCGGCGGTCACGGTAACGCCGTCTACGTCGTCGCAGCCAGCAATCACCGCCTCAAGTTCGCTGAGTCCTTCGTCCAATAGCGGGTGCTGGACGCCTAGGTCTCGCACCTTTTGCACGAACGACGTGTCAGTAGTGACGATTTCGGCTAGGGCTAGGCAGGCGGCGGCTTGCTGGGCGC
This sequence comes from Aeromicrobium sp., assembly GCA_033813795.1. GTDB lineage: Bacteria > Actinomycetota > Actinomycetes > Propionibacteriales > Nocardioidaceae > Aeromicrobium. Next base: position 9,879 of record JAPXRA010000028.1, read on the forward strand.
TGAGCCCTTGCTCGGCCAACAGGTCGGCGATCTTCTCGGCCGGCAATTTGTCGAGTTTATCGATCACCTGCATCACCGCGGTCGGCTCGGCGATACCCAAACCGAGGTAGAAACCTTCGAGCACCTTGCGGTTACTGACCTGCAAGGTGATCGTCAGCCCCGGCACCGGCAGGCCGGCGAGGGCTTCGGCCATCACCCGGGCGACTTCTACGTCAAAGTGCGATGACAATTCGCCGTCGCCAACGATGTCGATATCGGCTTGGGTGAACTCGCGGAACCGGCCAGCCTGGGGGCGTTCGCCCCGCCAAACCTTCTGGATTTGGTATCGCCGGAACGGGAACTGCAAGTGACCAGCGTTCTCGACCACATAGCGCGCGAACGGAACCGTCAGGTCAAAGTGCAGGGCCAAGTCGGCCGGCTCGGCTGGGTCAGCGTGGATCCGTTTTACCGCGTAAACCTCTTTGTCGATTTCGCCTTTGCGCAACAAAGTCGCGACCGGCTCGACCGCCCGGGTTTCCACGTTCGCGAAGCCGTGTAACTCGAACACCTTTCGCAAGTGGTCGAGCACCGCAACTTCGACACTACGTTCGGCGGGCAGGAACTCGGGAAACCCTGAAAGCTTGCTCACGCGCCCAACTCCGAAAGGTATGGGTTGGTCTGCTTCTCACGGCCAATCGAAGTTTGCTGACCGTGGCCCGGCAAAACGACGACGTCGTCTGGAAGAGAGAGCACCTTAGCGCGCAAACTGGAGAGCATTTCGCTGTGGTCGCCGCCGGTCAGGTCGGTGCGGCCGATCGAGCCGAAAAACAGGAAGTCGCCCGAGAACATGATCTGTGAGACCGGTTCTGGACCGACGTAATCAACTCGGTACGAAACCGTGCCCGGAGTGTGGCCGGGACAGTGGTCGACCCAGATGACCAACTCCCCCACCTTGATTTGGGCGCCGTCGACCGCGTCCTTGACCACTTGGGGCTCGGCGAACTGCGACTCGTCGATGTCGCCTAGTTGTTGGCGCAACATCGCGGCGGACTGACCCGAGATCGCTGCCATCGGGTTGGCCAGCAGGTGGCGATCGGCCGGGTGAATCCAAAGCGGGCAGCCGAACTCGTCGGCGACTTTGGCCGCATCCCACATGTGATCGAAGTGACCGTGGGTGATCAGCACCGCGGCCGGTTTGAGATTGTGTTCGGCAACGACTGCCTTTACCCCATCAAAAGAGTCCATCCCGGGATCGACGATCGCACACTCGGCACCGGCGTCGGCGGCGACGAAATAGCAGTTCGCTTGCAGTGGTCCAGCAGCAAAGGCAGTAAGCAGCACGCCTGTCAGGGTACGCGAGGGCGACGCCCGCGCGCGAACCTCCTAGACTGACGTCCATGAGCGAATGGGGCCGGGTCGACGCCGACGGAAACGTCTACGTCAAGGAGGGCGACGCAGAGCGCCTAATCGGACAATGGGTAACTGGCGGCGACGCCGACGAAGCGATGGCGTTCTATGTGCGCCGCTTCGAGAACCTGCAGACCGAAGTCGAGTTGTTGGAAAAACGGATCGAAGGCGGCACGGTCTCGGCCGAAGACGCAGAAAAGGCAGTCGCCACGATTCGCGAACAACTCGTGGACGCTCACGCCGTCGGTGACTTGGCATCGTTGAGCACCCGGTTGCAAGCCCTCGAGCCGAAACTTGAAGAAGCCCGGGCCAAACGCAAAGCCGAGCGCGAACAACGCACAGCCGAGTCCGCAGCAGCCAAGTCGCGCATCGTCGACGAGGCCGAGAAGATTGCCGCCGGTCGCGATTGGCGCGCTGGTGCCGACCGCCTACGGGTCCTGTTGGACGAGTGGAAAGAGTTGCCTCGGCTGGCTAGGGCAGCCGACGACGAACTGTGGCACCGGTTCTCCAGTGCGCGTACCGCCTTCACCAAGAAGCGCAAGGCTCACTTCGGCGAGCAGAACATCGTGCGTGAGCAGGCGCAGAAGCTCAAAGAAAAGCTGATCGTCGAGGCAGAAGCGCTATCGAACTCCACTGAATGGGCCGAGACTTCGAACGCCTATCGCGAGTTGATGCAGCGCTGGAAGGCTGCTGGCTCGGCTCCACGAAACATCGAAGACAAGCTTTGGAAGAAGTTCCGGGCCGCCCAGGACATTTTCTTCTCCGCTCGCGAAGCGGCCAACGCGGCCCAGGACGAAGAGTTCACCCAAAACGCCGAAGTCAAGCGATCGTTGTTGGTCGAGGCCGAAGCGCTGTTGCCGATCACGAACCTCGACGCGGCTCGTAAGGCAATGAACTCGCTCGCCGAAAAATGGGAAGCGGCTGGCAAGGTGCCGCGCGACCAAATCAAGGAACTTGAAGGTCGCCTGCGTGCGGTCGAACGTGCGGTCCGCGAGGCTGGCGAACAAGAGTGGAAGCGCACCGACCCAGAGAAGACTGCTCGCGCGGACGACATGATCTCGAAGTTGGAGACCGCGATCGCCGAGATCGAAGCGGACTTGGCAAAGGCAGAAGCCGCTGGTGACAAGTCGAAGGTCAAGAAGTTGACCGAGAACTTG
>JAPXRA010000029.1:0-1615 GCA_033813795.1 Aeromicrobium sp.
CTGCTGCACTCCCCCAGTGCCCTGCAACTCGGCAGAAGACGCGATCGCGGCAGATGCCGAACTCGCCAGCACGGTCGAACCGAGCCAGATCAGGTAGGCGGCCCCAATTAAGGTCACGGCCGGAAGCACTCCCGGAGCGCCAGCGATCAAGGCAGCCAGACCCGCCGCAACCAGCAAGGTGACCGCGTAGTGACCCAGCAGCATCCCACTAATCGCTGGCACAACCGTCCGGTTTCGCAGTCCGGCGCCAATCGCGTAGGCCCAATCGGCCCCAGGAGTGAGCACGAACAAAATCGACACTCCCCAAAATGCCCACACAACGCTGACCGGCACCCTGACCGCCCTCCCAAATCGCACTCCAAATCCACTGCTGGCGCAAGATTAGAAGGAAATGGCCGAAATGTGTTCCCCTGATTTGCTGCTCAAGAAGGCAGTCGTGGTAAGAAATTGCCTATGGACGCACTTGACCGGCAAATCCTTGCCGAACTGCAATCCGACGGTCGCCTAACCATCACTGAACTGGCCGAACGAGTGGGCCTGAGCATCTCGCCGTGCCACCGCAGACTGCGAGCATTGGAGTCCTCGGGCGCGATCGTCGGCTATCACGCGCAACTGAACGCCAAACAACTCGGGCTTGGCTTCGAGGCACTGCTTTTTGTCACTATGGCCGCCGCCGATCGCACGACGCTCGCCGCGTTCGAAGAAGCGGTAAGCAAACTGCCGAACGTAATTAGCGCCCAACGGATCTTCGGCGAACCGGACTACCTACTGCGGGTTATCGCCGCCGACCTGACTGCCTTCCAGCAGCTCTACGACGAAGACCTAAGCACCCTGCCAGGCATCCAGCGCCTGACGTCAACCTTGGTGATGAAGACGATCGTCGAGGCCAAAGAGCTCCCGCTTTAAATGATGGAGAACTGGCCGCCACGGGGCTGGCACGAGAGGCACGCCAACCCAACATCGCCATCGAAGCAGAAACTCCTCTGATTTCAGAAGACTGAAATCAGAGGAGTTTCTTGTTTGCAAAGGAATTACTTCTTTGACTTTGCCTTCTTCGGCTTCTTCACCGTTACCGACTTGGTGACGCTGGCCGCGGCGCGCTCACCATCGCCGAGATAGGTGAGTTTGTAGGTGTGCTTGCCCGGTTTAGCCACGAACTTCGTCGCACCCTTACCAGCTTTCAAGCTGAACTTCTTGACCAACTTCTTGCCTTCACGAACTTCTACCGTCCCGGTCGCTGCCGCGGGCATTCCGAAAGTGCTGGCCTTCGCGCTCACTGAAACTTGCTTCGCCTTTGGGCTCTTTAGTGTGGCAGCCAACGAAGTGGTGTGCTTGTAACTAAAGGTGCTGGTGCCGGTGATGTCGATCGAGCTACCTGGCGAAGTCCAAGTAAACCGAATCGTGTTGCCCGAAGTTGAACGCTTGACCGGAACTGTCGGCATCAGCGTGTCGGAGATCTGCGCACCATAACGAACATCTGTCGAGGTGATCCAAACCCGGACGGATTCGAAGTCAGCGACGCTCGTGTCAGCAGAGATGCTTACCTCTTTGGTTATTGGATCTAGATCGACTTTGATGTCCCCAATCCAACGATTTGCGGTGCCCGGCTGGACAT
>JAPXRA010000029.1:1625-12203 GCA_033813795.1 Aeromicrobium sp.
ACTCTGGACCAGCACCTACGACGACATCACGTGCTACGAACGTCTTGGGGCCGACACTTGGTATCGAATTGTCCAAGTCAAGTTCCGCCCGAATCGTGACGGTCGGTCTAGTCGGATCAGCGGCTTGGGCTGGCGCAATGCCTAGCACTCCACCTGCCAATACCGCTGTGGCCAAAGCTGCAGTCAAATTCCGCACAGTTACCTCCACAAAGTCTTTAGTGTTAGCTAGCGTTTGCGTCTCAGCCTAGCAATCCGCACCGCCCTTGCGAGGCGTTTTCAGGCCAACCGGGTGACTTCAACCTGGACAAACATGTGTGAAGTCCCGGCGCCCGAATAGATGCCGTTCAGCGGCCGAACGTCGAGGTAGTCGCGCCCGGTTGCAACTACTACCCAGCGCTCCCCCGGCTCCAAATCGTTGGTCGGGTCGTAGCCACGCCAACCGCCGTCCCACCACTCGATCCAAGCGTGGGACTCCCCTTCTACCGTCTCGCCCACGACAGCATCAACTTTTGGATGCAGGTATCCCGAGACGTATCTAGCCGGAACGCCGATCGAGCGCAATGCCCCCAAGGTCACGTGTGCCATGTCTTGGCAAACCCCACCGCCAATCCCCCACGCATCAGCGGCCGAAGTGGTGTGGTCGGTCGCACCTGGCACGTACTCCATCGTGGCGTTGACCTGCTGACACAAGGCTAGTGCCGCTTCGCCCGGCGTAGCAAAGTCGGCAGCCATTTGCTTTGCCAGCGCGGCTAAATCATCGGCCGGGACCACGATCTTCGGCAGCCCAAGATACTCAGTCAACTGGTCGCTAACTTCGGGCGATAGCACCTGCTCCCAGTCCAAGTGCGGTCCCGGAGACGGCGCCCGATCGGTATGCACTGTCGATACCGCCGTCACTCGCATCGATGAGTGCGGATCCAGCACTTCAAAGGCGGTCACCTCGTTGCCGAACCAGTCACGATAGTTATGGCTCCACGGCGTCGGATCCACCTCCAACCGGGTGTGCACCACGATCTGACCGGGCGCGGTCTGTGGCGTCATCCGGGCCTGGTTGTAGGAGGTCAGTGCCTGACCGTCGTACTCGAACCCGGTGGTGTGGACTAGTCGAAGTTGCATCAGACTCGAGCTCCCATCCAAAAAGTGCCTTCGGCGCCGGCGAAGTAGCGCCGTGAGATCGCTTCGGTTGCCCGAGAGCAGGTCAACTGAAGCCGTTCCATCTCTGCCGGCAGATTTGCCGTCACGTCTGCCAGCGGGCGAAACTCTAGGTCGGCCCGAGTACGACCAATCAGCCGGTGCGCCTCATTTTGGAATCCAGCTCGTTGACCGGCCTCGAGATTGTCTAGGCACAGCTCGGCCCGCGAAAGCGCGAACACCACCGATCTTGGAAAGAGCCGGTCTAGCAGCAAGAATTCGGCCGCGCCCCGATCGGTCTCAAGCCCTTTGTAGGTGCGCAAGAATGCCTCGTGGCCGCCACACGCTCGCAAAATGGTGGTCCACGGCGAACCAACCGCGCCAGCGAAGCTGGCAGTGGCGACCAGTCGCGAAGTCATATCTGCGCGCTCAATGCTGCGACCCAACACCAAAAACTGCCAACCGTCGTCGCGAGTCATGGTCGCGTCGGCAGCACCGTTGATCAGCGCCGCGCGATCACGCACCCAGGCGAAGCCTTTGGCCATGCTCATCCGCCGAAACTGACCCGATGCCACGCTGCGGTGGGTCGAATTGAGCGCTTCCCACATGGTCTCCGAAAGTGTCTCGCGGGCCCGCCGGGCACTCTCGCGAGCGGCGGCGAGGTTCGCTGCAACCGAAGCCGGAATGTGCGGGTCGTAGGCCAGTTGATCGAGCACTAGGTCGGTGTCGACAACGCTGCCCTCGGCCGGCCGCACCCCCATGATCGCCAACAAGTTTCTGCTTGTGACCTCTTCGGCAGCGCCGTCGTCTTCGAGCATCAACTGGGTCTGCACGTCCAGAATGCGCGCGGTGTCCTCGGCGCGTTCGACATAGCGCCCGATCCAAAACATTGCTTCGGCGATCCGACTCAACATGGCGACACCTTCCCTTGGTGCTGCTGCTGTTGCTGCTGCTGTTGCTCTTCGGCTTCTGTGGTCAAGTCATCCATCGCTGGGCCGATGCTTGGCGGCTTTGCCACTTTCGCAGCCAAAGCGACTTCTGGCGTTGCCGGTGCGGTGTTCGTGCCGGCCAATACCCAAGTGTCTTTCGAACCGCCGCCTTGAGACGAATTGACCACCAGTTGCCCTTCGGCCAAAGCGACCCGGGTCAACCCGCCAGGCAGCACCCACACTTTCGACCCGTCGTTTACGGCGAACGGGCGCAAGTCGACGTGCCGAGGCACCAAGGCTTGGTCGACATAGGTCGGCACGGTTGACAGTTGGATCACCGGCTGCGCGATCCACGCCCGCGGATCGGCACAAACGGCCGAGCGCAAGCGATCGAGTTCCTTGGCGTCGGCTTGCGGTCCGATCACAATCCCTTTGCCGCCGGAGCCATCGACCGGTTTTAGGACTAGCTCATCGAGTCGATCGAGCACCTCTTCGAGCGCTTCGTCATCGCCGAGGCGCCAGGTGTCCACGTTCGGCAGAATCGGCTCCTCGCGCAGGTAGTACCTAATCAGGTCCGGTAGATAGGTGTAGACGAGCTTGTCGTCGGCCACCCCGTTGCCGATCGCGTTGGCGAGAGTGACTTGCCCGGATCTGGCGGCGTCGATGATGCCGGGACAACCCAGCAGCGAATCGGCGCGAAAGTGCACCGGATCTAAGAACTCGTCGTCAACGCGCCGGTAGATCACATGGACTGGCTCGAGGCCGTGGGTGGTGCGCATCATTACCCGGCCGCGCCTGCACTCCAAGTCTCGGCCTTCAACTAGTTCGACCCCCATGGTGCGGGCCAACAAGGCGTGCTCGAAATACGCACCGTTGTAGACGCCGGGGGTCAGCACCACCACCGTCGGGTCGGTGACTCCGGCGGGGGCAGCCGCCCGAAGCGCCGCCAAGAGTCGCTGCGGGTAACCGGCGACGGGCCGGATCCGATGTTGGGACAGCGCCTCTGGTAACGCGGCGGCAATCGCTCGCCGGTTGGTCATGACGTAGGAAACGCCCGATGGCACCCGAACGTTGTCTTCCAACACGCGAAAACCGCCGTCTTCGTCGCGAATCAGGTCAATGCCTGAGACGTGAACGCGCACCCCGTTGGGCGGTCTGATCCCGGCGGCCTCGCGGTGGAAGTGCGAGGACGTCATCACCACTTCGCGTGGAATGACGCCGTCTTCAAATACTTCGCCACTGTCGTAGACGTCATCGAGAAAGAGTTCGAGTGCCCGAACCCGTTGTTGCACGCCGGCCTCGACCCGGCTCCACGTTTCCATCTCGATCACCCGAGGCACCACGTCAAGCGGGAACGCCCGCTCCTCTCCCCCAATGTCGAAGGTGACGCCTTGATCGAGGTAGGAGTTCTTGAGCGCTTCGACCCGGCTTTGGATCTCCGGGGTCGACAGCGCCCGCATTGACTCGGTGAGTACCCGGTAGGGCGCGCGGAAGCCCTCACCGTCGAACATTTCGTCATAGGCCTGCGCCGCGCCATAGGAGTCAAAGACCTGTTCCATGGCGCGACGCTAGAGGTCCGAAGTCACGATGATGTTGCGCAACGGTTACGCGAGGAAACTGAATCGATCGACCAGGAAACCTCAAACCGTTACGCTGCTGCAATGTCTGGTTTTCGACGAAGTTGCACCGTCTTGCTCGCGCTGACCCTCGCGCTACTTCCGGCGCTTCCGGCACAGGCCGCAACCGCTAGCCTGCCCGACGCTGGCAACGACGTTGTCGGTGTGCCGTACATCGACTTGACTTCCGTGCAGATCAAGCACACCAAGAAGACGATCAAGGTCACCTATTACAGCCGAAGCAAGAAGAACAACCTCGGGCACGAGTGGGTTGACTTCGATACGAATCGCAATCGCAAAGGGCCGGAACTTAAAGTCAACGCCGTTCGTTACAGCGAATGGTGGGCCCAGCCAATGAAGAATTGGCGCGCCGATGAGTCAAAGGCTGCGAAACGCAAGTGGACTGACGCGATGGGCGGCAAGCCGGGCCGGTGCATCACAACGGTTCGTTACACCTCCAACTGGAGCAATGGCTACTCGCCCACGACCATCACTGTCTCGAAAAAGCGTGGCTGCCTAACCGGCAAGTCGGTCCGAGTACGAGTCGGCAGTTCGGTAAATGGTTACGACCGTGACTTCACCTACTTCGACACCTTCGGCACAAAGGTTTCGGACTCGCTTCCCAATGGAAGTCGCACTTTCACCAAATGGGTAAAACAGCGTGGCTCGAAAGCAAAGACGAGAAAGTTTGTCGACGGCAAGGACTCAGTGATTTGGTGGAGTGACATCCGTTCGGTGGGCGTGGCGCACAACTCGACCCAACTGGCGGTGAAGGTCAATCACCTCAAGAAGCCTTCCGTCCGGCAAGGTCGTGCCCTGATTTACTTAAACACTGATGCGGATGCCCAACCGGAGTACAAAGCAATGGTCGGTGGAGCCGGTCCAACGACGCTCCTGCTCCGAATGCAAACTTGGGACCAAGTAGTTGACGAAGTCGCCTGCGCGACCACTGGCGAGTCCGCGAACACCGGTCAGACTGCTACCCGAATCCAGATTCCGGTCTCCTGCATCGGCAATCCGGCCACCGTTCGGATCGCGGTTGCCACCGAGGACTGGACCGGCGACAACTATCGGCCCACCGACTGGCTCGGCAAATCTCGCGGCTGGTCGCGGTCGATCGGCCGCGGCTGACCAAATGCCAACACCAACTTGGGAACGGCTGCGGCCCGAACGTAAAGAGCGCGTCCTAGCCGCTGCCGAAGCCGAGTTTGGCACTCACGGGTTTTCGCGTTCGAGCCTAAACACGATCGCCCGCCAAGCCGGTATCGCCAAAGGGAGCCTGTTTCAGTACTTCGAGGACAAGGCCGACTTCTACGCCCACCTTTCTGACCTCGCGGCCCGCCGGATCCGCGAGCAGATGGAACAGGTGATCGCCGAACTGGACTTCGAAGGCGACTTCTTTGCCGCCTTGCTGGCAGTGTTTGTCGCTTGGGATGACTACTTCATCTCCCATCCGAGCGATCTGGCGATGACCGCAGCGGTCAACCTCGAAAGTGACCCACGAGCCCGAACGGCGGTGCGCCAGGCGGTCAACGAGCACTACTTGGCCGCCATGGGCCCGGTTCTTGAACTCGGCCACAGCAGTGGTCAACTTCGCAAGGACGCCAACTTGCAGATACTTGGCGCGATGCTGCTACTGCTGTTGCCGCATTTGGCCTTGGCTCCGCAAGTTAGCGGCTTGGACCCGATCTTGGCCCTTGAGTCAAAAGACCGGGCCGAGCGCCAGCAGATTTACGCCGACCTGGTCGATCTGTTCCGCCGCGCCTACGGCGCCTAAGCTCTCAGGGTTTGGGCGGCCACAGTCCCGACCGGCACACCGTCGTTGAGCCGCGACTGGAAACGATGGGTTGCCATCAGGTTCCACGGTTTGGCTCCATCGAGGTCGAGATCACGCAGGGTCTGGGCCATCGGATGCTTGCTGGCTCCTACGCTCAATCGCAATCGGTTTGTCGGATACAACTTGTTGACGCCGCGCACGTTCGCGGTACTGCGGATGAGGTTTCCGTCCAGCTCCGAATACAGCAGCAGCGACAACGCCGGGGCTGGCAGTGATCGGCCCACCTTGCCGCCTAGATGCATGATCTGCTCGTCGCTGGCGGGGTCGTTGACGCTGACCAGAATGTCGCGGCGGTTAGCTTGCACGTCCATCTCGGTGACGAACTTGGGAAATCCCCAAATGTCACGCCCAGCAGCGTTTGCCGCTGGGGTTGACACCGGCAGGTGCAAGATGTGGAACGCCAAGTCGCGGCCACGGTCAACATCGGCGAGCATCTGATTCCACCGGAACTTTTTGGGCGCATCGGCGGTAACGACCGGAATGGCAATCGCCACCTCGAAATAGGGGCCGACTGTCGTAAGCCGGTAGTCATAGCCGGCGATGAACACAGCGGACTTGTCTTTGCGAGTCAATGCCGGTCGAAGCCCGAGCGGGGCAACGGCCGCTGCGGCGGCATCTCGATCACCAAAGAAGCCGGCCACTACCGAGGTGGTGTCGTAGTAAAGGATCGGCAGTTCAACTGGCCCCTCACTGGTTTCCTTCGTGGTACGCGGTACCGAAAAGAAGGGTTCTGGCTGTCCCATGTTGGTCTCCATTCAGGTCAACTGAGGTGTGCTTGCAAGTCCTCGATGACTGCAAGGCGATTGATTTGATTGGTGCCTTCGAAAATTTGGGTCAAGCGACAGTCACGCCAGAGTTTCTCTAGGCGGTTTTGGTGCAACAGGCTGTCGTGCCCGAGTAGGTCCATCGCTAGTTCGATCACGCCCATCGCGGTGTCGCTGGCGTGGAATTTGTTCATCGCGGCGTAGCTTTGGTGCACCCGCCAACTGGCTGCGGTACGCCAAAGTTGCGCCCGAATGGCACTGGTCTGCGCGAACGCTTCGGCCACGACTAGTTGGGCCGATTGCTGGTCTAATAGTGGTCGGCCAGCAAGGGTGGTTCGTTTCGTGTAGTCGACCAAGATGTCGCAAGCGGCTTGGGCGAAACCGACAGCCATCGCCGCTACCGGCACGCGCGAAAGGTTCAGCGTCTGACGGTTCAGCGCCCAGCCTTGTCGAAGTTTCCCAACGACGTCGTTGTCGGGCACGAACGCGTCGATGAACTCAAGTTCAGCAGCCCCCGAGGCGCGCATACCCATCTTCAACTCGGTCCCGACGGTACGAAATCCCTTGGTCTGTCGGTCTACGAAGAAACAGGTCCAGGACTCAAACCCTTCGCCCTCCAGCGACGCGAACACGGTGAAACCCTGGGCGAGGTCTCCCCCGCTGGTGAACACCTTGCTGCCGTTTAGCAACCATCCGCCGCCAACTCGTTTGGCGACCAGGCCTGGCTTGGCACGAGCTGCACCGTAGCCGTCTTCGACATCGGAGCCGGACTGCGGTTCGGTGATCGCATAGGCGAACAGATAAGGATCGCCGGCCAAACTCGACCGCATGCCGGTAACGAGCCTGCGCTTGATCAGCCCCAAATCAGCCGAAAGCAGCAGCGGCACCTGACCCAAACTATTGGCCGACAGCAGCAGCATCTGACCTCCGCAAACGCGGCTGAATTCCTCGATCTTGATGCTGGAAGCAAGCGGCAGCGGGTGCCGAGCGTTGGCGAGCATCGAACCGCCGAATGGTTTGGGCAACAGATCTGACAACCAACCCGCCCGGCCAGCCTTTTGAAGCAACTCATCGATTGCCTCGGGGTGTTGGCCAAGCGGCCAATGCTCGGTGGCGTCTAGTTCGAGCGCCAGCGGCGCCAACTCCTCGACGGCGAACTTGCGCGCAGATCGCCGCAGTTTGGCCAAGGCCTTCGGCAACTGTGCGGTCTCCACTTCCCATGGATCGCCGATGGCAGCTGTGCCGCCAAACGCCACTTTGGTGAGTTCAGGAAGACCGGTCGTCACCGAGCGGGCAGAGAGTTTATGGCTTGGCGTGAGAATCCCGGCAATGCCAGTTCGTGGATCCTGGATCACTTTGTTCGACTCCTTGACTCGTCGAATGCGGCGCATCGCAACATCAGTTCCGAAGGCGAGCCGCCAATTCGGCGCAGCGTATTGAGATCACGTAAGTCTTTTTCAGGCCCAACGTCACGCATATATCCGATCCCACCGAACACTTGCAGCGCATCGCTGCCGGCCCGGGCAAGGGCGGGTTGCGCCTGAGTCCGCACCTGCCAAGTCAGATGCAGTCGCGCGATTGGTTCCACCGTGTCGTGCACCCTGGCAAGCATCGCTTGGGCCGTCGCGATTGCCGATTCACCGCGGGCAAGTAGTTCGGCTACGGCGTCATGCTCACCGATTGCCGATCCGCCTTGCACCCGATCTATCGAGTACTGTCGCGCCCGATCCACCGCCCGGCGGGCGGTAGCAATCGAGATCGTCAAGACGGCCAAACTGTGGCAGGTGAACCCGGCGATCACGTGCTCGGCACCGAGGCTGCCTTTCGCGTCGGCCGAATCGGCACGCAAGCGGACCGTTTCGAAGGCGAGTTCGTCGAGTCCGTGCCCGTGAGGTTGCCACTCGATTTCGCAGTCTTCGCGCCCGATCGCACACAACTGCCACCGATCTTCACTGGTCCATCGCGGCCACCAGATCGTTGTCCAGTCGCGCAAGCCAAGGTGCAGGCGGGGGCGAGTTTCTTCGCTGCCCCAAAGATCTTGGAGGACTTTTGTGTCGGCCGCAGTCGGTCTGTCCAATAGTGCTCTGGCGGTGGCTCGCCCGGCAGCGTTTACAGCCGGGTCAAAGCTGACTGCGCCAGTAGTTGACAGGCCGGCTACCCGGGCAAAATTCGCTGCCAACGCTTGCGAACTCACCTGATAGGCGACCGCGGAGGACCGGGCGGCTAAAACCGAAATCAGGTCCGTAGACAACTTGCATGATTCTTGATCGTTCAAGTCATCCCAAACCCCGAGCTCAGGTTCTCCGTCTTGGGTCAGCACACCTAGATCGACCAATTGACCGATCACCTGAGCAATTGCGGACTCGTCTGCTGGCAGTTCGGGGCGCTGCATCAAGGGCGCAATCTGTGTTGAGCCAAAGTCGCGCACCGCACCGACCATCGCTTCACGATCGACTTTCTCCAAGATCATGGGTTTCCTCCCGCTTTGGCATATATGACCAGTGGTCATGTGACCTGAGTCACCAATCTAGAACGAGAGGGGGTCAACGCGGATCGATTGGGGCAAGACAAAAGAAGTCAAAGTTTCAAGAACTTGTCCGAAACCGTGTCATAAACCAAAGAGATGGCCGTCACAGATAAGACGAGGCACCCAGGGTGCCGATATCTCGGGTGCATACCTGGGTGCCTCGCGTGAGTGTCTTGCGTGGTCTCGGGCGCCTCGCAAAGACACACGGTTATGTTGTCACGATGCGTGTCACAACGTGACCACAATACCTACTTCTGTTGCTCAAATTGGCACCGGTTCAAGCCGATCCGCAGTCAGCGCAATAGCGCGAACCTACTCGCCTCGGCTTGGCGCAAGTCGCACAATTTGCGATTACCTCACGCCCGCAACCTGAACAGTGGTGCCCGGTGTCGAGCCCGGAGTCATGCAGCTGGAAACCACAGAACGGACATTCCCCCTTGCGCACGCGCTGAATCGGTACCCGAGCGGCGAGGTATTTCTGCAGCACTCGAAAGGCCACGATTGTGGCGACGATACCCAGCACCGAAAGCACGATCGGGCCAAGGTCCAGTGGATCGATGTAGTCGGTGATGTAGTCCACCGCGAAGACCAGCGCCATCACCGCGCCAACTCCGGCACCGGCGAAACCTAGCGGCAGATACCGAGAACCACGCTCACGTAGCCTGCCGATCAAAACGTAGGAACCAACCGTGGTGACCAAGACCAAACCAAACAGCAGCAGCGCGGTCACCCAACCTCGGAGCCCGCCACGGGAGTCTTTTTCATATTCGTTTCGGGCGTCTTGCGCCGCCTTATCGGCCTTTCCGGCCTCAGCGGTTGCTGTTTTCCACTCTTTTCGCGTGTTCTCGTACTTGATCTTGGAGTCTTCGTACTCAGTTTTGGCCTCGGCAGTGTCATCCCCCTTTGTCAGCGCGAGGTTGTACTCAGCCCGAGATACATCAAAGTCGGTGCGCGCTTGGTCGGTGGCTTCCTCTAGCCTCAGCGAGGTTTCCCACGCAGCACTCGATTTTTCTTCGGCGCGTTCAACCATCGAGTAATCAGCCTCGTTCGGGACGGCGGACTCCACCCAAGACGGGATCTTGTAGTAGGTCCAGCCGATGCCGACGAGCAAGAAGACGGCCAGCAGTACCGCTAGCAGTCGTTCACTTCGAGTGGCCTCGATTTCTTCTGAGTTGATTGGGGTACTCATGGTTTCTCCTGGGTAGGGACTGTCCGGGGGCGAAGCTCAATTTTCAGCTCGCAATCAAGTGCCTCGCTAATGCGAAGCAGCGTGTCCAACTTTGGCGGGCGGGTGCCCGCCTCAAATCGGGCGATTGCCGACTGAGTAGTGCCGCAAAGACCGGCTAATTCACGCTGCGACAGGCGCCGCTGCGTGCGTTGCGTGACGACTTGCTGGGCCAGCCCGGCATAGAACTCGTCGTGTTCGATTGGTACAACCATGGTTGGACCATATCGCATGCGCGCTATGTTTGTATAGCACCTATGCAATGTTTTTCGAATTGCTAAACGCGCGTACCGTTAGGAAATGGATCCAGTCCAGCGATTCCCGACCAATCAATCTGTCGAGTTCGACAATGTCAATATCGCCACGGGCGACCACGCCCTTATCGGCGCGATCGGCGCGATCGGCGCGCTCGCCGCACAGTGCACACCTGGCCTGGCATCTGACACCTACGACTTCGGCCTACGGCCGCCGCAGCAAAAGGCCGGCTTGCTGGCAGGCATGGGAATGACCGAGAAGCAGGGCGGCTCGGACCTTCGAGCAAATAGCACC
>JAPXRA010000030.1:0-12200 GCA_033813795.1 Aeromicrobium sp.
TCTCGGCGCCGAACTGGGCGGACGTCTGCGGGCCGGGCGCTCACGAAACGACCAGGTTGCCACCTTGTTCCGCGCCTACCTGCGCGATCACGGCAAACAGATCGCCGCGCTGGTGCGTGAACTGATCGAGGCCATCGCCGGTCAAGCCGAACGTCATCTTGGCGCTCCGATGCCGGGCCGCACTCACTTGCAGCATGCTCAGCCAGTGCTGTTGTCGCATCACCTGCTCGCCCACGCATGGCCGCTGGCGCGCGATCTGGACCGGCTGCGCGACTGGGATGCCCGCGTTGCGGCCGAGTCGCCGTATGGCTCCGGTGCGTTGGCCGGGTCTTCGCTAGGGCTTGACCCAGAGGCAGTGGCCGCAGACCTTGGCTTCACCGGCTCGGCCGCCAACTCGATCGACGGCACGTCCTCGCGTGATTTCGTCGCTGAGTTTGCGTTCGTCACCGCGCAGATCGGCGTGGACGTTTCGCGGCTCGCCGAAGAGATCATCATCTGGAACACCAAAGAATTCGACTTCGTCACCTTGCACGACGGTTACTCCACCGGCTCGAGCATCATGCCGCAGAAGAAGAACCCCGATATCGCCGAGCTGGCTCGCGGCAAGTCCGGCCGACTCATCGGCAACCTTTCTGGACTGCTGGCGACGCTCAAGGCGCTGCCACTTGCCTATAACCGGGATCTTCAAGAAGACAAAGAGCCGGTGTTCGATTCGATCGACACTCTCGAGGTACTGTTGCCGGCCTTTACTGGCATGGTTGCGACCTTGACCTTCAACACCGACCGGATGGCCGCGCTGGCGCCGCAAGGGTTCGCCTTGGCAACCGACATCGCCGAGTGGTTGGTCCGGGCCGGGGTTCCTTTCCGGATCGCGCACGAGGTGTCCGGTGCTTGCGTTCGGGTGTGCGAAGAACGCGGCATTGAACTTTGGGATCTCAGCGACGAAGACTTCGCCCAGATCTCGCCGGACTTGGCCGGCGCATCGGCGCCCGGGGGAGTGCGTGAGGTGCTTTCAGTCGCCGGGTCAATCAACTCGCGTGACGGTCGTGGCGGCACCGCCGAAGTTCGAGTGAACGAGCAGCTGGCGGAGCTGAGGTCTCGGCTTTAACCGCCTACCAGCGGTTCTTGGCCTCTTCGGCCCAGCCGAGCAGGCCATCTAGTCGGTACTCAATTCCTTTGCTGCCGCGTGCCCAGCCAGACCAATGGCCGAAGGCTTGGTAGGTGGTCGAGGCGATTATGCCCAGCTGGGTTTTCTCGACCCGACGATGAAACGGGGTCAACACGGCCTCGACGTCGGGGCCGACCACCGTCCATGACGACTGCGGATCTTCAAGGTCGTAGGCCCACTGCAGGTCGTCGATCCAGTGGTGCAGTCGGCCGTCAACGATCAGTCCGTTCTCGGTAGCGCCGGTGCCGTCGGTCCACTTGCCGCCCACCTGC
Organism: Aeromicrobium sp.; assembly: GCA_033813795.1. GTDB lineage: Bacteria > Actinomycetota > Actinomycetes > Propionibacteriales > Nocardioidaceae > Aeromicrobium. Next base: position 1,441 of record JAPXRA010000030.1, read on the forward strand.
AAGCCGATCTTGTGGCCGCCCACATTTCCGCTGCCGGCGCCCCAGTTCCACTTCATCTTGTACGGCCAGATTCCGCGGCCGCGATCAAGCACGCCCCAACCGGCCAACACGGCCTCGCGGTCACCGTCGACGCTGATCGTGCCGCTCACCGGCCTGGCTAGATCCTTGACGGTGTACTGGAACCGGCGGCTATTCCACGGAACAACCACCCCCAGTAGGTCGCCGCCGCCTTCGACTTCCAGCGCAACTTGGACTCGATCGGTTTCGACTGTGATTCTGGTGCCACGGCCGTGATCGGCGAAGACAAGCGGGCCACTGGCGGCGGTCATCGGTCCCAAATCATCGCTTAGCGGCGGCTTCAGCGGACCAAAGCCGGTCGTGTTGCTCACGACCTCGACCTTGCGCAAGCGGTCGTACACGTAGACCTGGGTCAAGTTTGCATAGTCCAGATCGGCGATCGTCAGGCCCAGCACATACCGCCGGGTGACGATGCCCCAGTACTCCCAACGCTTCACTCGTCCAGTCCACGGCAGGGCAGTGCGATGCACTGCTCGCCGAGACCAACCGATTGCCTCGGGGTTCAGGGTTCGGCCGATCGCCAGATCAACGGGTTCGACGATTTCGGTCATGGCGCTTAGCGTAGGGCCACCGGCGTAACGTGGCGCTATGGCAGCGGTCACTTCTCACGCCCGAGACCTGTTAGGGCGATTGCTGCACGGCTATGGCGTGACCATTCGGATCACCGAGGTTGAGGCCTACGGCGGCGTGCTCGACCCGGCCTCTCACGCCTTCGTTCGCACGCCGCGCTCAGAGGTGATGTATGGGCCACCGTGGCGGTTGTACGTCTACCAAATACACGGGCACTTTTGCGCGAACGTGGTCACCGGGCCGACCGAGCAGGCCGCCGCGGTGTTGATCCGTGCTGGTGAGGTGGCTTCTGGGATGGACTTGGCTCGAGCCCGCCGTGGTGAGGTCCGCGATCACGCCCTAGCGCGTGGCCCCGGGAACCTAACGAAGGCGCTCGGCATCACCAAAGCCGATTTGGGCACGGACCTGCTGCAGCCCGAACCGGTCTACCTGGGCGATAAGACCGAGGTCGGCCAAATTCTCGAAGGCCCACGAGTCGGAGTGCGACTGGCGCCAGACCTGCCTTGGCGCTTCTGGCTGGCCGGCGAACCGAGCGTTTCGGCTTATCGGCGTCACCAGAACGCAGTTAGCGAGGTTCTGCCGAGTTAGCCGGCGGGTTTTCCGGCGTTTGCGGAACGGCGCACACGCCAGACTCGCAGTTTGGCGCGTTGAGATCACCGACGATTTCAAACACAGCCGGTTTCGGCTGGGAAGCCTCGGGCGTGCTCATGGCGTGGTGTCGCTCGCAGCCCGGGTGAGAATCTCACTGAAGGTTTCCGGCGCTTGTGCTCCCGAGACGCCAAGCTTGCCGTTGAACACGAAGAACGGGACGCCATTGATTCCGTAGGCCCGTGCTTGAGCGATATCTGCTTGAACTTCATTGGCCCAGCGGTGCGACTCCAAGGCGGCTCGCATGTCCTCTGCTTCGATGCCGACTTCGGCGGCCAGTTCGACCAGTTCATCGACGCGACCGATGTGTCGTCCCTGTTCGAAATAGGCCGAAAGCAACCGCTCTTTTAACTCGGCTTGAAGACCAAGCGATTTCGCGTGGTGCAGGGCTTCGTGAGCTAACAAGGTCTTGGTGTGTTGCAAGGCGTCGAAGTCATAAGCCAACCCTTCGCCGCTGGCCATTTCGGCAACTTGGTTCAACATTTGTCGAACTTGGTCGGGTTCCATCCCCTTGTAATCGGCCAAGAAGTCGACTTCGCTGCCAGCGAAATCGACCGGCGTGTCTGGTGCCAGTTCGAAACTGTGGAACTCGACTTCTACCTCCCCGTCCCACTTGGCGAGTGCCTGCTCGAAGCGACGTTTTCCGATGAAACACCACGGGCACGCGACATCGGACCAGATATCGACTTTGATGGGACTGGGTTTGGGGCTGTTCACACCAGTGACGAACGCGGCGCCAAAGCCAAGTATTCCAACGAGACCCGGGAGGTCGAGGGTGAGCGAGGGCGGAAAGTTGGACGAACAGGGGCCTAACCCTCGGACCGTTCCCGGATTCGAAACCGCAGCTGCGCTTGGTTTGACACCTCGAGTGCCAGATCAGCCGCCGGCGCCCGTGGTGATGAATTCCAGTCATCTGCTGCTGGGTGCGGTAGCCACCTCCTTTGCCGGTATTGCCTTGTTGCTGGTCACTGTTAGCAAGCTGAATCTGCCGGGCTGGCAGATCGGCGCCGTGGCAACGGGCGTAGTTGGGGTTGTTCTGGCGCTGTTGGTTTGGCATCGACAACTGATGTGGGCCGAGATCATGGCCGGCTACTGCCGGATGGACTACATGGTCGCCTTGTTCAGTCGTGATCGGGAAGGGCGATTTCCGGCGTCACGCATGAAGGGAGCGCCGTGGGATCTGAGCGGGCTCTGGTTGCTGGGCAACAACGACGAGGTAGTTCGTCAGCCGGTGCCGGGGGTGCTGCCGCCGGGGCGTTATCCCTCGCCCAATCGACCCGGTGAACTCGAACTTTGGACTGGTCTGGCGTGGGCGTATCGCTACCAGAAACCGGACCGGCCATTTAGCTGACTCGAACTTGTATTGGTGGGTCGCCAAGCCCTGTGATGAACGAAGCAGGCGAGCTAAGCATTCTGGCGGCCAACCGCGCGATAGGCTCAAGGCATGACCATCGCAGTCGCATACCGTCCGGACGATTTCGGCCGCGCAGCAGTTCGATGGGCCGCTGCCGAAGCAGAGGCCAACGACGAAAAACTCGTGTTGATCACAGTCAGTGAGATCGACCCCGATTTCGACGAACCCGAAGAAATCGATCTGACCGAGTACATCGAGCGGTTCGAACTTGAAGGTATTGACTATGAGATCCGGCGCGCGGCCTCGTTGTCGGTCTCTGACGTCGTAATCGACGAGGCCGTCGCTGCTGGGGCCGAACGACTCGTGATCGGGATTCGCAAGCGCACGCCGGTCGGAAAGATGCTGATGGGCCGGGTGACTCAGCTCATCTTGCTGGACGCCCCGATGCCGGTAATCGCCGTAAAACCTTGAACTCGGACCGGGCGGTGTTCATCGGTCGTTCACTTCGGTTTGGAACACTACGCCGGTGACTTCGCCCGAATCGGTACTTCTGCGAGGCGAACTCGCTCCGTCGCCTCGAACCTTGGTGGACATTTTCTTGGCCACGGTCGCCGACGCGCCCGACCAGCCCGCCATCGACAACGGCCAGACGGTGCTGACCTATGGCGAACTCGAAGAGTCGGCCACAGCCTTGGTCGAGGCGCTGCGCGAGGCCGGAATCGGACGCGGCCAACGCATTGGCGTGCGCGTCACCTCTGGAACTACGGACCTTTACGTCGCGATCTTGGGCGTGCTGTTGGCGGGGTGCGCCTATGTGCCGGTAGACGTAGATGATCCCGATGAGCGCGCCCGGACGGTATTTTCCGAGGCCGAAGTTGCCGCGGTGATCGGCGATTCACTAGCGATTTCGGTCCGGCGAACCCAATCGGCTCCCGACCTCAGCGATGAACCGCCGGGCCTTGAGGACGACGCTTGGATCATCTTCACTTCCGGTTCGACCGGGAAACCGAAGGGCGTGGCGGTCACTCACCGCTCGGCTGCCGCTTTCGTTGACGCCGAGGCGTCGATGTTCTTGCAGGCCGCGCCAATCGGACCGAAAGACCGGGTGATGGCGGGGCTGTCGGTGGCTTTCGACGCCTCCTGCGAAGAGATGTGGCTGGCCTGGCGGTACGGCGCTTGTCTGGTGCCGGCGCCACGCTCACTGGTGCGAAGCGGCACCGATCTTGGGCCCTGGCTGGTGGCCAACAAGGTCACGATCGTGTCGACCGTGCCGACCCTGGTTTCGCTTTGGCCAACCGATGCACTTGCTGGCGTCAGGTTGCTGATTCTCGGCGGAGAGGCTTGTCCGCCCGAAATCGGTGCCCGCTTGGCCAACTCTGGCCGCGAAGTCTGGAACACCTACGGGCCCACTGAGGCCACCGTCGTTGCTTGCGGGGCGCAACTCGACGCCGAATCTCCCGTGCGGATCGGTCTTCCGCTGGCTGGCTGGGATTTAGCGGTGATCGATGCCGACGGGCGGCCGGTGGAGCCGGGGCAAACGGGTGAACTGCTTATCGGTGGGGTTGGACTAGCCAGATATCTCGATCCGCAAAAGGATGCTGAAAAGTACGCTCCGGCACCCGAACTCGGCTGGGACCGCGCCTACCGAAGCGGTGATTTGGTGCGATTCGATGGCGAAGGCTTGGTGTTTGCTGGTCGCGCCGACGACCAAGTCAAGATCGGCGGTCGCCGGATTGAGTTGGGCGAGGTCGACAGCGCTTTGCTCGAATTGCCCGCCGTGGCCGGGGCCGCGGCCGCCGTTCGAAGAACTGGCGCCGGAAATGCGGTACTGGTCGGGTACGTCACCGTCGAGGCTGGGTTCGATGCGCGGGTGGCCGAGGCGACCTTGCGTGAACGACTCCCGGCGTCCAACGTTCCTCGCTTGGCCATTGTCGACACGTTGCCGGTGCGCACCTCTGGAAAAATCGACCGCGATGCACTGCCGTGGCCGGTGTCTAAAGCGTCGTCAACTGGTTCGCAACTGCCCGGCACGGCCGGCTGGTTGCAGGACCTCTGGCAGGACATTCTAGGCGCCGACACCGATGCAGACTCGGACTTTTTCGCGCTCGGCGGCGGCAGTCTGTTGTCCGCCCAGTTGGTGGCACGACTACGTGAGCAGTTCCCCGAAATTACCGTTGCCGAAATCTACGAGCACCCCAAACTTGGCGATCTGGCCGCCCACCTGGACGCGATGGATTCGCCGGCAATGTTGTCCAGTCGCAAGGTTCGACCGGTGCGAATCCGGGCCGGGGTGTTCCAAGTCCTAATGGCGGTACTGCTGCGGTCAGTTGGGGCGATTCGTTGGTTCGCCTGGACGGCAGTCGGGGTGCTTGGCTTGAGTTGGCTTTGGCGGTGGGATTTCCTGCCCGAAGTGCCGCTGGCGCCGCTCGCTGTTGGCTTCGCCTTGTTCGTCTTGCCGCCGGGTCGGGTGCTGCTCGCCGCGGCCGGAGCCAGGCTCCTACTGCTCGGGATCGAGCCGGGCACCTACGGCCGAGGCAGCAAAGTCCACCTGCGGCTTTGGGCGGCAGAACGTCTGGTTGAAGAGCTCGGTGCTGACTCGCTGGGGTCGGCCGGCCTGCTGCGAGTATTCGCCCGCCTGCTGGGAGCGAAAATCGCGCGCGGTGTCGACCTGCACGCGCTGCCACCGGTCACCGGATTCCTCGAACTCGGGCCGGGCTGCTCGATCGAGCCGGAGGCGGACTTGAAGGGCTGGTGGATCGACGGCGATGAGCTGCATCTGGGGTCGATTCGGATCGGGGCCGAGGCCCGAGTCGGGGTCAGGAGCACGCTCGGTCCGAACGTCGTGATCGGGTCGGGGGCCGAGGTCGGCGCCGGTTCGACCGTGCTGACCGACGTGCCCGACGAAAAGTTCGCAATGGGCTCGCCCGCCCAGATCGTCGGCACGGCCCGCGGGCCGCTGGAGGCGAAGCAAGCGCCGCATAACCGATTCTGGACGCTGGCTTACGCCCTGACCGCGGTGGCAATTTCCAGCCTGCCGGTGGTGGCCGTTGCCGCAGGTCTGGCGGCGATCACGCCCTTTGCTCGGCGAACCGAGAACCCAGGCGCGACTTGGTTGCTCGTCTTTTCACCGCTGGTAGCGATCTTGGCGTTTGCTTTCCTTGGGCTGCTGGTGCTGGTTTCGGTGCGGTTGTTGTCGCTGCGGCTCGCGGCCGGGGTCCATCCGGTGCACAGTCGAACTGCATGGCAGGCGTGGTCGACGCTTCGGCTGCTCGACGACGCTCGGACTTGGCTGTTTGGCTTGTACTCGAGCCTGCTCACGCCGACTTGGTTGCGGCTGCTCGGTGCCAAGATCGGCCCCGACGTCGAAGCCTCCACCGTGTTGCTGCTCCCGTCTATGACCACGGTTCGCGAAGGCGCCTTCCTCGCCGACGACACCATGCTGGGCATGTACGAACTCGGTGGCGGATGGATGCGGATCGAACCGGTTCTGGTGGGAAAGCACGCCTTCGTCGGAAACTCAGGTATGGCGGCGCCGGGTCGAAAAGTGCCCAAGCGCGGGCTGGTCGCGGTGCTGTCGGCAGCACCGCGACGAGTCGACGCCAAGAAGGGAACCTCTTGGCTCGGCAGTCCGCCGACGAACCTTCGTCGAACGGTCCAAGAGATCGATCAACAGCGCACCTACTCACCGCCAACGCGCCTGATCGTGGCGCGCGCTGCGTTTGAATCCGCGCGGATATTCGCGGTGGTAGCCCAAGGAGTCTTGGCCGCGGGCTGGGCTATTGCGGTGGTCGGGGTTTGGGCTCGCTGGGGCTGGCCTTGGGCTGCCTGCCTTGCTGGCCCGGCGTTAGTAGTCGCCGGAGTCGTCGCCGCGTTGGTCGCCACCTTGGCCAAGTGGTCGATTGTGGGTCGGCTCGGGCCCGGCAGCAAGCCGCTGTGGCATTCGATGGTCTGGCGCGGCGAGTTGGCCGACTCCTTCGTTGAGGCATTGGCGGCGAGTTGGTTCTGCTCGTGGGCCAGCGGAACCCCAGCGCTGTCGTGGTGGCTACGCAGCCTCGGCGCGAAGATCGGGCGCGGCGTGTGGACCGAGTCCTATTGGCTACCCGAACCGGATCTGATCACAATCGGCGACGGGGCCACGATCAACCGGGGGTGCGTGGTGCAAACCCACCTGTTCCATGATCGGATACTCGGCATGGACGTCGTCGAACTTGCAGCCGGAGCCACCCTCGGCCCGCACAGCGTCGTCTTGCCCGCCGCAGCGATCGGCCGCCACGCCACCGTTGGGCCAGGCTCGCTCGTCATGCGTGGCGAAGTCGTGCCCGCCAAGACAGTTTGGGTGGGCAATCCGATCGGCCCTTGGGCTAGCAACTCCGACAAGTGAGCACCACAGATTTGACGCTAGAACTGCTTCAAAAAGACAACGAACGCTACGTCCCCCATCACGGGGACGCCAGTTGGGACGCTCTGCATTACGACCTCGATCTGGACTACAACCCAGACACCAACCGCTTGTCCGGCAAGGTCACGATCACCGCTCGCGCGAACCGGAACCTGAGCTCATTTGCGCTCGATTTCTATCTGCTTCGCGTGCGTAAGGTGACCGTTAACCAAAAGGCGCCAAAAAAGTACGTCCACCGCAACAGCCGACTGGTCGTGACCGCCGCGTCGAAAATTTTGGCCGATTCGGTGTTCACGATCGCGGTGAGCTATTCGGGCTCACCTCAACCCATGCCAGGACTGGACGGCGAGGCCGGCTGGGAGGAACTCGAATCGGGCGCGATCGTGGCTTCTCAACCGCACGGTGCGCCGTCCTGGTTCCCGTGCAACGACCGCCCAAACGACAAGGCGACCTACCAGATCTCCGTGGCGGTTCCGGTGGGTTTTGAAGTGTTCGCCAACGGCCGCGCGCAGAGCACTCGGCGCAAGGCCGGCAGCGTAACTTTCACTTTCGTCCAAGCCGAACCAATGGCCACCTACCTAGCGACGGTTCACGTCGGACAGTTCGTCTTGGCCGAGGACTCTTCGGCCGGGGTACCGGTTCGCGTGGTCGCCTCGCCGAATCTGATCCAAGCCGGCAGGGAAGCGTTCGCGGACGTGCCCAAGATGATCACCTTTTTCGAGCAACGATTCGGCCCCTACCCGTTCTCGGGTGGTTACACGAACGTGGTCACCGACGATGAGTTAGAGATCCCGTTAGAGGCGCAGTCGCTCTCGATCTTTGGCTCGAACTTTTTGACCCAGCGATGGGAGCATCAGCGACTCATCGCCCACGAGTTGGCACACCAGTGGTTCGGCAATGCCGTCACCTTGCTCAGTTGGCGCGACATTTGGCTGCACGAGGGGTTTGCCTGCTACGCCGAGTGGTTGTGGTCACCGCAATCCGGGCACGCAGATACCGCTGCCAGAGCAGCGCACCACTACGCCGGACTTGCCCAAAAACCTCAAGATCTGCTGCTGGCCGACCCTGGCCCGGACCTAATGTTCGACGACCGGGTCTACAAGCGCGGCGCGCTAGCGCTGTTCGCCTTACACAGCGCAGTTGGAGACGAAAACTTCTTCGAGTTGCTGCGTTCATGGGTCCAGCGCTTTGGCGGGACAAACGTCACCACGGCTGATTTCTTGGAGTTGGCCCAAGAGGTCTGTCAGATCGACGCGGCGGCCATGCTGGACCCTTGGCTAAACCAGGTCGCGCTACCGCACCTTCCTAGCTAACGCAGACCTCGACGGCAAAGTCGGCCGGGCCGCGGATCGCGATCGCGGCAGTTAGCTCAGGCGAAAGTGCTAGGTCCTTGACTTGAACCGCGGCGCCTTTGGGAATTGGCGCCAGACCAACGCCCAAAGCCTTGCCAGCTGCCTCTGCCCGTACCCACGCGCGGGTCGGATCTTCATCGGGGGCGAGGGCAACACCTGCGGCCCGCACCTCGGCAACCGTGACCGATCCGCGCGACTCAATGTCGATGCCAATCGCTCGCTGCTGACCGACCGCGATTACCGCGAGCGCACCGCTACGGGCCAGCGAGACCGGCGGGCCACCGCCGGCGATGAGCAGTCGCCCGTGCCCGCCAGAGCCACAGGTGCTGCAGTGGTGCACCAACTCGGTTTGCCCCCAAGTTGTCACCGCTGTCACCAGTTCGGCTAGGGCGCGATGGGCGCGGCGCGCAGCCACAAGTTGCACCCTCAGCGTTTCCACTGGTTCATCGTGGCAGGTCGGCGAACCACGGCCGGCGGGCCTGCCTACGATCTAGGTGTGAATAGCCAAGTGATCGACGACCTGCAAGAGCGCGGACTTATCGCGCACTCAACTGATTTGGATGCGCTGCGCGCCGAACTCGACGAAGGACCGATCACGTTCTATGTCGGGTTCGATCCGACCGCCCCCAGTTTGCATGTCGGCAACCTGCTGCAACTGCTCACTGCACGACGCCTGCAGTTGGCCGGAAATCGTCCGCTGTTGCTCGTCGGCGGCTCGACCGGGCTAATCGGCGACCCGAAGGAGTCGGGGGAGCGGGTGATGAACTCCAAGGACACCGTGGCCGGGTGGGTCAAGCGGATCGGTTCTCAGGTATCGCAGTTCGTCTCATTCGATGGCGACAACGCGGCGATGCTGGTGAACAACCTTGACTGGACACAGCCGCTTTCGACGGTCGACTTCCTTCGCGATATCGGCAAACACTTCCCGGTAAACCGGATGCTGGCGCGCGATGTGGTCGCGAGTCGACTCGAATCGGGGATCAGTTACACCGAGTTCAGTTACGTGCTCTTACAGTCGATGGACTACCTCGAACTACATCGCCGCCACGGCGCCGTCTTGCAGACTGGCGGCAGCGACCAGTGGGGCAACCTGACCGGGGGAGTAGAACTCATCCGACGGGCCGACGGCGACAAGGTCCACGCATTTGCCACTCCGCTCATCACCAAGGCCGACGGCACCAAGTTTGGCAAGACCGAATCAGGCACCATCTGGCTTGATCCAGAGCTAATGAGTCCTTACGCCTTCTACCAGTCGTGGATCCAAGCCGAGGACAGCAAGGTTGGCGAATACCTCAAGCAATTCACGTTTTTGCCGATTGGCGAGATCGACGCGCTGATGGCCGAACACAACGAACGCCCAGGCGCGCGACTCGCGCAACGAAAACTCGCCAGCGAACTGACCACTTTGGTCCGCCGCGGCCGAGTTGGCTTCGGGCGCATTGTTTGGCCGCGGAGACCTAACCGAGCTGCCCGAATCGACCTTGGCAGCAGCTTTGCGTGAAGCCGGCGCCGTAGATGTGACGGCCGACACCTCGGTTGTCGATGCCTTGATCGCGTCTGGGCTGTGTGAATCGAAGTCCGCAGCTCGTCGGGCGATCGCTGATGGGGGCGCGTACGTCAACAACGAACGTGTCCAGGACCCCGATTCGATGTTGTCGAGCGAGCAACTGTTGTTCGGTGCTTGGGCAGTGCTTCGTCGGGGTAAGCGCGCAGTGTCCGGTGTGCGCGTGGTCTAAAAACCCTGCAATTGCAGTGTCTCGAACTCGTGTGATGCAGGACACGTACCCCCCGATTTGCAAAGCTCAAACGGGTGTGTGTAATGTTCTTCTTGTTGCACCGCGAGGCGCAGCAGCCCGAACCGAAGCGGTTAACGCCAGGAGCTCGAGAGAGAGCCGGAAACTGGCCGCGGAAAACGTAGGGCAACATCGTGACCGACCCGGGTTTGACTCGGTGAAAACGGCGGTGTAAATTAGACGATCTGCCCCAAGGGCCAAACCGGAAACGGTGCAACCTGAGGTGTGCGTCTGATCCTTGAGAACTCAACAGTGTGTCAAAAGTCGACGAATTAACAATCAGTACCCCGGCGGCAAACGAATGGATGACGAGCTTCGGCTCGAAATCGCGCGGAGCCGCAGGGACAATTCCGACAACAATGACTGTCCAGCAGTCAGAACTTGTCAGGAATCAAATTTCCAAGATGTTGACCAGGCCTTGAGCCTGGGAAATTTTCAACGGAGAGTTTGATCCTGGCTCAGGACGAACGCTGGCGGCGTGCTTAACACATGCAAGTCGAGCGGTAAGGCTCCTTCGGGAGTACACGAGCGGCGAACGGGTGAGTAACACGTGAGTAACCTGCCCC
>JAPXRA010000031.1:0-12119 GCA_033813795.1 Aeromicrobium sp.
ACCAACATCATGTACACCCAAGGTTTGGGCGTGCTGAACTTGGTGACCTTCCAACTCTCGATCCGCGAACTCAACTCTGGCTTGCCCACGATGGAGCACCTGCCGATGCCAGAAGTCGTCGCTTTGGCCAAGTCGGCCGTGCTCGGCATGCTGATGCCGGCGAAGATCGACTAGTACTTCTCGCAACATACTTTTTCAAAAGCTTGAGGGCCGGTGGCAATTTGCCACCGGCCCTCAACTGCTTATTCCTGCTTAGCGCTGGTTCAGCGCTCCAAGATCGCGACGACGCCCTGGCCGCCGGCAGCGCAGATCGAGATCAGGCCACGGCCCGAACCCTTCTCCTCGAGCAGCTTGGCCAAGTTGGCGATGATCCGACCGCCGGTGGCGGCGAACGGGTGAGCCGCGGCGAGCGAGGAGCCCTTGACGTTGAGCTTGCTGCGGTCGATCGAACCGAGCGGCGCGTCCAAACCGAGCTTGCTCTTGCAGAAGTCGGCGTCTTCCCAAGCCGCGAGCGTGGTCAGCACCTGGCCGGCGAACGCTTCGTGGATCTCGTAGAAGTCGAAGTCCTGCAGGCTCAGACCCTGACGGGCGAGCATGCGCGGCACCGCGTAGGCCGGCGCCATCAGCAGGCCTTCGCCGCCGTTTACGTAGTCGACGGCAGCGGTTTCGTAATCGACCAAGAACGCCTTGACGTTCCAGCCGCGACGCTTGGCTTCTTCTTCGGAGGCCAACAGCGCAACCGAGGCGCCGTCAGACAGCGGAGTGGAGTTGCCGGCGGTCATGGTGGCGGCTTCACCGAGGTTCTTGCCGAACACCGGACGCAACTTGGCGAGCTTCTCCACGGTGGAGTCCGGACGCAGGTGGGTGTCCTTTTCGACGCCAGCGAACGGCGTGACCAGGTCGTCCTGCCAGCCGTCTTCCCACGCCTTGGCGAGGTTCTGGTGCGAACGGGCAGCCAGTTCGTCTTGGGCTTCGCGGGTGATGCCCCACTCGTTCGTGGTGATCGCCTGGTGGTCACCCATCGACAGTCCGGTGCGCGGTTCAACGTTGCGCGGCTGGTCTGGGGCGAGGTAGCCGGGGCGGATCTTGGCGATCAGCGACAACATCTTCTTCTTGTCGCCCTTGGCGCTGGCCTGGTTGAGGTCGATCAAGATCTTGCGGAGCTTGTCGTTGACGGCCAGCGGCGCGTCCGAGGTGGTGTCGGTGCCACCGGCGATGCCGCTCTCGATCTTGCCGAGCGCAATTTTGTTGGCAACCTGGAAAGCAGCCTGTAGGCCAGTTCCGCAAGCCTGCTGGATGTCAGTAGCAGGTGATTCGGGCGAAAGCTTCGAGCCGAGGACAACTTCGCGGGTCAGGTTGAAGTCGCGGCTGTGCTTGAGCACAGCGCCGGCGACGACTTCGCCAACCTTCTCGCCTTCGAGGCCGAAGCGCTCTACTAGACCGTCAAGAGCGGCCGAAAGCATCTCTTGGTTGGAGACGTTGGCGTAGACCGTGTTTGACCTAGCAAATGGGATACGGTTGCCACCGATGACGGCGACACGGCGGACCGTGCCGGAGTTGGTCTGCGTTGCGTTCTTAGTGGGCTTCTCAGCCATGTGAAACCTTTCGTCTGCGACGTTCGTCGCTTTCTTTGCCGTGGCGCTGTCGAGCAGGCTAGAGTCAGCCTAACGCTTTCAGATACCGATGGTATCCGAGACTTCCCGAGAGATAGGACACATCCCGCGATGAGCGACCGTTACAAGTCGATGATCCAAAACCCGGTCGGTCAGTTCTTGGCCAAGAACCTGGGCCTGCCAAACCCGCCAGAACTCGATCGCTACCGCGGTGGCGACTTGGTCGACGGCCCGGTACTTATCGGTGGCGCTGGCCTGGTTTCCGATTCCCTGGCCGCCACCTTGAAGGCTTCGGGGATCGACACCACCACTGTTCGCGCCGACAGCCGCCGCTACAAGGGCCTCGTGCTGGACGCGTCCGGCATCGACAGCGCCGCGGGTACCGTGGCCATCCAAGAGTTCTTCACCCCGGTTCTGCGTAGCCTCGCCCGCAGCGCCAAGATCGTCGTGATCGGCCTGCTGCCAGAGCGCACCGACTCGATCGGCGCCGCCATCGCCCAACGCGGCCTTGAAGGCTTCGTCCGCTCGCTCGGCAAGGAAGTTGGCGCCAGCGGTGCCACCGCGAACCTGGTTTACGTCACCCCCGAGTCCAAGGACGCCGTCGGTTCGACGCTGGAGTTCTTGCTTTCGGCCAAGTCGGCCTTCGTCGACGGTCAGGTCGTCCGCCTCGGTACCACCGACCTCGTTGCCGCGGGCACGCCCACCGACCCGGCCAAGCCACTGGCTGGCAAGGTCGCGTTGGTCACCGGCGCTTCGCGCGGTTTGGGTGCGGCCATGGCCAAGACCCTGCACCGTGACGGCGCCACCATCATCGGCTTGGACGTTCCGCCACTGCAGGGCGACCTGGACAAGTTGATGGCCGAACTGGGCGGCTCGTCGATCGTCGCGGACATCACCGCTGACGATGCGGCCGAAACGATCGCCGCTGGCCTGGGCGACGGCGTCGACATCGTCGTGCACAACGCCGGTATCACCCGCGACAAGCGCCTCAAGAACATGAAGTCGGAAAACTGGTCGCTCGTGGTCGACATCAGCGTCGGCGCACCGCAGCGCATCACCGAACACCTGTTGAACAAGGGCCTGATCCGTGACGGCGGCCGCATCATCGGCATCTCCTCGATCGCCGGTATCGCGGGCAACAACGGCCAGACGAACTACGGCACCGCCAAGGCCGGCGTCATCGGCTTCGTCCAGGCGCTCGCCCCGCAGGTGGCAGCCAAGGGCATCACCGTAAACGCGATCGCTCCGGGCTTCATCGAGACCGAAATGGTCAAGACCATGCCGCTGGGTATCCGCGAAGCCGGCCGTCGCTTGAGCTCGCTCTCCCAGGGCGGCCAGCCGGTCGACGTCGCCGAGGCCATCGCTTGGTACAGCAACCCCGGCTCGTCGGCGATCTCGGGCAACGTCGTGCGGGTCTGCGGCCAGGGCTTCTTGGGCGCCTGAGATGACTGAAACTCGCATCTTCGAGTCCGCGCCAGCGGGCATCCCGCTGATGCTGAAGGCAGCGTTGCCGGCGATTCCGATCGTCGGCAACCTGCCGGGCATCAAGCACGAAAAGGGCGGCCTTCCCAACACCGTGCTCAAGCGCACCCGGGTTGCCACCGACCTGTCGCATCTCGATCGCTACAACGAGGTCTGTGGCTTCAACCGGGCCGAGACGCTGCCGGCAACCTATCCGCACATCGCCGCGCACACGCTGCACCTGACGATGATGACCGACACTGCATTCCCGTTCGCGCCATTGGGTGCGGTGCACTTGCGCAACCGGATCACCCAGTACCGACCGATCGGCCGCGAAGAGATCTACGAACTAAGCCTTCGCACCGACGCAAACAACCCGCACCCGAAGGGCCGCCTGATCACCTTGGTGTCAGAGGCTCACATCGGCGGCGAGTTGGTCTGGGACGAAACCATGACGGTGTTGTTCCGCAGTCGAAACGGCGGCGACGAACCAGTCGCGGCTCCGTTGGCCGAGGTTGAACCGCCCGCCGGTGACGTCCACTGGAACCTCGGCGAGGACTTGGGCCGGCGTTACGGAGCCATCTCCGGTGACCGCAACCCGATCCACCTCTACCCGATCACCGCCAAGGCTTTTGGCTTCCCGCGCCAGATCGCGCACGGCATGTGGACCAAGGCCCACTGCTTGGCGGCGATTTCGGACAAGTTGCCAGACTCGTTCGCGGTTGACGTCGAGTTCAAGAAGCCGATCCTGTTGCCCGGCACCGTGGTGTTTGGCAGCAAGACCAAGGGCAAAACCACGACGTTTGGCGTCCAGGACGCTCACTCATCGGCGCCGCACGTAGTCGGCAAGGTCACGCCCGTCTGAAAGTTCAGCGGTCCTTCGGCGCTCGGGTGGGACGAATCAGTCCCTCCTGAGCGACCGTGGCCACCAACGTTCCGTCTTCAGTGAAAACCCGCGCAGTGCTCAAGCCGCGAGCACCGGAGGCCGACGGCGAGGTCTGGTCGTAGAGCAGCCATTCATCGGCCCGGAACGGGCGATGGAACCAGATCACGTGGTCTAGCGAAGCCGGCTGCACCTTCGGCGAACTGATCAGCAGCTTGTGCGGCAACAGCGAGGCGCCCAGCAGGCTGAAATCACTGAAGTAGGTGAACAGCGCGCGGTGCATCTGGTCATCATCGGCTAGACGCTCTTCGGCCTTGAACCACATCCGCTGCACCACCGGAACGAACTGGCGGCTTGGGTCGTCTTCGGGTCGTGGGTCGCCGATGTATTGCATGTCGAAGCCGCCCCATTCGAGCTTCCACTCTTCCACCGCGTCCGGGCTGATGTACTTGATCAGGTCGC
This sequence comes from Aeromicrobium sp., assembly GCA_033813795.1. Lineage (GTDB taxonomy): Bacteria > Actinomycetota > Actinomycetes > Propionibacteriales > Nocardioidaceae > Aeromicrobium. The sequence continues at coordinate 4,420 of JAPXRA010000031.1, forward strand.
GCATCGGCGTGCCCTCGGCCGGGCTCGGCGTCACCGGGATCTTGTCTTGGTGTTCCCACCCCTCTTCGGGGCGCTGGAACGAGGCGGTCATATAAAAGATCACTTCGCCGTGCTGACGCGCGGCAACCCGCCGGGTGGCGAAGGAATGGCCGTCGCGGACGTTCTCCACGTCGTAAATGATCGGGATGCTCGGATCGCCGCCGAGGACGAAGTAGACGTGCAGGGAGTGCAGCACTTTGTCGTCGCTGATCGTTAGCTGCGCCGCCATCACCGCTTGGCCGGCGACCTGGCCGCCGAAGACGCGCTTGAGATTGGAGTTCTCGGGCTGACCGCCGCGAAACAGGTTAACTTCGAGCTGCTCGACACCGAGCAGGTTCACGACTTCGTTGATAGATGCAGGCACCCCCAGATTCTAGCGAACCTGGTGCCAGCAGATGGGCCTCGCTAGTTGGAGTCGTCTTTTCGTTGCCGGGCCAAGAACTGTTCGAGCTGGTCGGCCAGTTCGTCACCAGTGGGCAGGCTCGCGTCGTCTGCCAGCAGCGAGTCCGCCGCGCCGCGGCTAAACGCGTCGTACTGCTGTTCAAGGCCAGCGAGCACGTTTTCGCCCTCTTGATCGAGGATCTGCTGTTCGATTTCAACGATCGAGTCGGGTTGACGCGAGCGCAGTTCAGAAACGTCCAGTTGTAAGCCCAAACGGACCGAAACCGCATCCAGCAGCGCCAGCGCCGCGGTCGGGTATTCGACCTGAGTCAGGTAGTGCGGCACGTGCACCACGTAGCCGATGGCGTCCAGATCGTGCTGACCCATCCGGTATTCCAGCAGCGACTGCGCCGACGCCGGGACGGTAACTTCGGCGTTCCAAAAGTTCTTGCGATCGACCAGTTCTGGTTTCGTGCCGTGCATGGTCAGCAGCGCCGGTCGAGTGTGCGGGACGCCCATCGGGATGCCGCCGAGCGAGACCGTCAGGTTGACGCTCAGTTCTTCGACCATGTCGATCGTTTCGGCGACGAACAACTCCCAGCCGAAGTCCGGTTCGGCTCCGGCCAGCAGGTAGTACGGCCGGTCGGCCAAGTCGCGGTGCCGGGTGATCTGCAAGACCGGTTCGGTGTAGTCGCAGTAGTGGTCGCGGCGAAAGGTGATCGCCGGACGGCGCGCGCGGTAGTCGTAAAAACTGTCCAGATCGAATTCGTGAACGACCTCGGCGTCTTCGGTCCGCAGTTGTTCGGTGGCCAAGGCGCCAGCAGAACCGGCAGTCAAGAAGCCATCGAGGGCGACGATCAGCGGTGCCGGTTCGAGGTTCTTTTCGGCCTTGCGTTTAGAAATCCACTTCGGAGTCAACGCTACCGACCTACCTTTGATTCCCCGATACGAGAAATCGTGTCGGCCGCAATCGCCTCGGCGGTGAGGCCTTGGCGCTGCAAAATCACGTCACGCTTGGCATGATCGAGGAACTCCTGCTCAACGCCGTGTACCCGCACCGGTACTTCTACCCCGGAGTCGCTGAGCAGACGTAGCACGCTGGAGCCCACTCCCCCTTGCTTGCCGTTGTCTTCGATCGTCACCACGAACTCGTGTGCGGCCGCCAACTCGGCCAGCGCCGGGTCGAGCGGCTTGATCCAGCGCGGATCCACCACCGTCGAAGACAAGCCAACTTCGGCCAACTGGTCAGCGACTGCCATTGCGGTGGCGGCCATCGTGCCGACGCCAACCAGCAGCACTTTGGCCGACTCGTCGGCGCGCAAAACGTCCATCGTCCCAACTCGTTCGATCGCGGCAATGTCGGGCGCGACCGGCCCCTTAGCGAACCGCACGACACTCGGGGCATCGTCGATCGCGACCGCCTCACGCAGCAGTTCACGAAGCCGGGTGGCATCACGCGGCGCGGCCAAATGCAGACCCGGCACGATTTGCAGCAGCGAGAGATCCCACATGCCGTTGTGGCTCGCGCCGTCGTCGCCGGTGACGCCAGCGCGGTCGAGCACGAAGGTGACGCCCTGTTTGTGCAGCGCCACGTCCATCAGGACTTGGTCGAATGCCCGGTTCAAGAAGGTGGCGTACACCGCGACCACCGGGTGCAGTCCGCCCATCGCCATTCCGGCCGCGCTGGTGACGGCGTGCTGTTCGGCGATGCCGACGTCTAGGACTCGGTCCGGGAACTTCTCGGCGAAAGCGTCTAGGCCGGTTGGGTAAAGCATCGCCGCGGTGATTCCGACTAGGTCTGGGCGTTCGTCGGCGATTCGCACGATCTCATCTCGAAACACCGAGGTCCAGCCCACCGGCGCGACCGCCTTGGCGACGCCAGTCTCGCGGTCGAACGGGTTCGCCTGATGCATCTGATCGGCTTCGTTCTCAACGGCGATGTCGTAACCCTGGCCCTTAGTGGTCAGGACGTGCACCAGCACCGGGCCGCCGAAGTTCTTCGCCGAGGTCAGAGCGTGCTCGACGGCGGCGCGATCGTGGCCGTCTACCGGGCCGAGGTACTTCAGACCTAGGTCTTCGAACATGCCCTGGGGCGCAATGGCGTCCTTGACGCCCTTCTTGATCGCGTGCAGCGCCTCATAGGCCACTTCGGCGACCTTCGGGCCGGTAGTCATCTTTTCTTTGATAGCGGCCAGGGTGGTTTCGTAGCGCGGGTTGGTGCGGATCTCGGTGAGCCGGTTGGCTAGTCCGCCGACCGTCGGGGTGTAGGAGCGGCCGTTGTCGTTGACCACGATCACGATCCGACGTTCTTTGTCGGCGGCGATGTTGTTGATCGCCTCCCACGCCATGCCGCCGGTGAGGGCGCCATCACCGATCACCGCGACGACGTGGTCTCTCTTACCTTGCAGATGGTTCGCCCGGGCGAGGCCGTCGGCGTAGGAAAGGGAGGTGGAGGCGTGGGAGTTTTCGACGAAGTCGTGTTCGGACTCGGCGCGGCTCGGGTAGCCCGAAAGCCCGCCTTCTTTGCGCAAGTTGCCGAACTGGCCGGCGCGGCCGGTCAACATCTTGTGCACATACGCCTGGTGGCCGGTGTCCCAAACGAACTTGTCTTGCGGGGAGTTGAACACTCGGTGCATTGCGATCGTCAGTTCAACGACGCCTAGGTTCGGGCCGAGGTGACCGCCGTTGGCCGCCACCGACTCGATCAGCAGTTCGCGCACTTCGGCAGCGAGTTTGGTCAATTCGGCATCGTCGAGGGTCCGCAGATCGGCCGGGCCGGTCAACGCGTTCAAGACAGAAGCCATTTGTCTATCCTATCGAGCCGAACCGAACGCGCCGGACAGACCTTGGCCAAGGTGGTTAGGTAGGAAGGTGACGATCCACTCCGACCACCCGTTTTCACCCGGCGACACCGAAAAGAACGCCGTGCGCCGCCTGCGCGGTCGGCTCCTCTCCCCCGTTACCGTCGTGGCGACCGGCACTGGTCGCAACCGTGTCGGCCTAACCGTTTCCTCACTGCTAGTCGTTGATGGCGACCCGGGAAAAGTGATCGTCCTCGTCGACCCGGACTCGGACTTTGGTGAGGCGGCAGAGGTGGGGGTTCGGGCCGCCGTCAGCCTGCTGGAATCGGCCGACGAGTTCTTGGCTGAAGCCTTCGCCGGCCTCGCGCCAGCACCCGGCGGTCCGTTTACCCTCGGCGATTGGGTCGACTCAGCTTGGGGTCCGCACTTGGCCGACCATAGTTGGTGTGGCTTCGAGATCGAGCACGTCCGCCCGGTCGGTTGGTCACTGGAACTGCTCGGCGGAATTGAATCGGTCGAAATCGCTGGCCCCGGCGGACTGGGGCATTTTCGCGGCCGTTACTTCACCAACTAGAGCGGGTGCTGCCCAAACATCGCGCGAACTGAAGTCGTGCAAAGTCAATATCGGTACAATAAAATGGTACAAGTTTTGCCGAAATGGAAGTCACTGGAATGTCCATCAGCGCAAGTGAGGCCCGCAAGACCCTTTTCCCACTGATCGAGCGGATCAACGCCGATCGCGATGCGGTCGAGATCGTCTCTCGCAAGGGCAACGCCGTCTTGATGCCCGCAGACGAATATGCGAGGTGGCAAGAGACTGCCTACCTATTTCGTTCTCCGGCGAATGCGCGCAGGCTGCTCGATTCCTATGAGCGCGCCCAATCAGGCAAGCTTGAAGAGCACGAACTCGATCGAGACGAGTGATGCGTCTGGTCTGGGCCAAATCAGCCTGGGAGGACTACACGCACTGGCAGTCTGCTGATCGTCGCGTGCTGAAGCGGATAAACACGCTCATCGACGCATGTCTATGTGAACCGTTCGACGGCATCGGAAAGCCCGAGCAACTGAAGTACGGTGCGCAGGGCGCATGGTCACGACGCATCACTGAGGAGCATCGCCTCGTCTACCTCGTCAACGGAGACGACCTCATTATTCTTCAGGCGCGTTACCACTACTGACCAGTCCCGTTTCACCGGGACACCCACCAACTAGAACTGCCCCGCCGACGGCTTCGTCGGCGGGGCAGTTTCTAGGTTTTTCAGTCGAGCAGCGAACGCAGCACGTACGGCATGATGCCGCCGTTGCGGTAGTAGTTCGCCTCACCCGGGGTGTCGATCCGCACCACGGCGTCGAACTCGACGTCGCCGGCAGTCACCTTGACCGTCTTGGGGGTGCGGCCTTCGTTGAGTTCGGTGATGCCGGTGACGGTGAAGGTCTCTTCACCGGTCAGTCCGAGCGAATCGGCATTCTGGCCGGCCGGGAACTGCAACGGCAGCACACCCATACCGATCAGGTTCGACCGGTGAATCCGCTCGTACGACTCGGCGATGACGACCTTGACACCCAGCAGCGCCGTGCCCTTGGCGGCCCAGTCGCGCGAGGAGCCCGAACCGTATTCCTTGCCCGCCAGTACGACCAGCGGAATGCCGGCGGCCTGGTAGTTCTGCGAGGCGTCGAACACGGTGGTGACTTCGCCGTCGGTGCTGAAGTCGCGAGTGAACCCGCCTTCGGTGCCCGGAGCGATCTGGTTGCGCAGGCGGATGTTCGCGAACGTGCCGCGGATCATCACTTCGTGGTTGCCACGACGCGAACCAAGGGAGTTGAAGTCGCGCGGCTGCACGCCCTTGCTCAGCAAGTAGGCACCCGCCGGGCTGTCCTTCTTGATCGCGCCGGCCGGGCTGATGTGGTCGGTGGTGACCGAATCGCCGAGCTTGAGCAGCACCCGCGCGCCGGAGACGTCGGTGACCGGTTCGGGCTCCAGGCCCATGCCGTCGAAGTACGGCGCCTTGCGGGCGTAGGTGGAGTTCTCGTCCCACTCGAAGGTGTCGCCGTCGGGGGTCGGCAGGTTCTGCCAACGCTCGTCACCGGCGAACACGTCGGCGTACTCGGACTCGAACGTGTCGGAGGTGATCGCCGTGGAGATCACGTCTTCGACCTCGGTCGGGCTTGGCCAAATGTCCTTCAAGAACACCGGGTTGCCCTCGGTGTCTAGGCCGAGCGGTTCGGTGGTGATGTCGATGTCGAGCGAACCGGCAATCGCGTAGGCAACCACCAGCGGCGGGCTAGCGAGGTAGTTCATCTTGATGTCCGGGTTGATCCGGCCTTCGAAGTTGCGGTTACCCGAAAGCACCGAGGCGACCGCTAGGTCGTTCTGGTTGACCGCGGCGCTGACCTCGGGGATCAACGGGCCGGAGTTACCGATGCAGGTGGTGCAGCCGTAGCCGACCAGGTTGAAGCCGAGCTTGTCCAGGTACGGGGTCAGGCCAGCGCGGTCGTAGTAGTCCGAGACGACCTTAGAGCCCGGGGCGAGCGTGGTCTTAACCCACGGCTTGCGGGTCAGGCCCTTCTCGACCGCCTTCTTGGCCAGCAGAGCCGCACCGATCATCACCGACGGGTTCGACGTGTTGGTGCACGAGGTGATCGCCGCGATCGTTACCGCGCCGTGGTCGAGGGTGAAGGTCTGACCGTCAACGGTCACCTCGATCGGGTTGGACGGGCGACCGCCGTCAGTCGGCACGCAGGAGAAGAAGTCCCGCGTCGGCGCTGCGCTGTCCGAATGCGACGGCGAGTCCGAGGCCGGGAACGACTCTTCGAGCGCTTCGTCGTAGCCACCAACTTCCTGGGTCTCGTCGAGTTCGACGTAGGCAGTCAGCGCGCTGCGGAAGCCCTGCTTGGCATCGGCCAGTACGACGCGATCTTGCGGGCGCTTCGGGCCAGCGATCGACGGCACAACGGTCGACAGATCCAGCTCGAGGTACTCGGAGAAACGCGGCTCGTGGTCCGGGTCGTGCCACAGGCCCTGGGCCTTGGCGTAGGCCTCGACGAGGGCGATCTGCTCGGCGCTGCGGCCGGTCAGTTCGAGGTACTTGGTGGTTTCACTGTCGAGCGGGAAGATCGCCACGGTCGAGCCGTATTCGGGGCTCATATTGCCGATCGTGGCGCGGTTCGCCAGTGGCACGGCGCCAACGCCCGAGCCATAGAACTCGACGAACTTGCCGACCACGCCGTGCTTGCGCAGCATCTCGGTGATCGTCAAAACCAAGTCGGTGGCAGTGGCGCCTTCGGGCAGTTCACCCGAAAGTTTGAAGCCAACGACACGTGGGATCAGCATGCTGATCGGCTGGCCGAGCATGGCGGCTTCGGCTTCGATGCCGCCGACGCCCCAACCCAGCACGCCCAGCCCGTTGACCATGGTGGTGTGCGAGTCGGTGCCGACGCACGAGTCGGGGTAAACCGTGCCGTTGTTGTCGAACACGACGCGGGCCAGGTGCTCAATGTTGACCTGGTGGACGATGCCGGTTCCGGGTGGAACGACGCGGAAGTTGTCGAACGCGCCTTGGCCCCAACGCAGGAACTTGTAGCGCTCGCCGTTGCGCTCGTACTCGATTTCGACGTTGCGCTCGAACGCTTCGGGCGTACCGAACACGTCGGCGATGACCGAGTGGTCGATCACCATTTCGGCCGGGGCAAGCGGGTTGATCTTGCTCGGGTCGCCGCCCAAGTCGACCATCGCTTCGCGCATGGTGGCCAAGTCAACGACACACGGCACGCCGGTGAAGTCCTGCATGATCACGCGCGCTGGGGTGAACTGGATTTCTTTGCTCGGCTCGGCGGCCGGGTCCCACGCTGCAAGCGCCTTGATGTCGTCGGCGGTGATGTCCGCGCCGTCTTCGGTGCGCAGCAGCGCTTCTAGCAAAACCTTGAGGCTGAACGGCAGGGAGGCGACGTCGAGTCCCTCACCTTGAACCGCGCCTAGGCGGAAGTATTCGTAGGAGTTTTCCCCGACTTGGAGGGAGTCCTTGGACTGGAATGTATCGACGCTCATCGTCTGTCCCTTCGCTGGTGTTTCCATCCTGCCCCCAAACGCTGGGTGCCGGGAGGTCAGGTTGACCTAACACCGATTTATCTTGACGTCAAGATAAACGATATCAAACAATGTTCTTTTAGGCCCAACCAACCGGGAAACGAGCCGGTTCGTTGCCTAGTTGGGGCCGCCCGGCCCTGGCCCGCCGTCGCCTGGGCCGCCGCCGCCTGGCGCGGGCGTCGTGGTGGCGTCGATCGCGACCGCGAGTGAGCCGGTGTAGCCGCGCTTGACGTTGCCGCTGAACTCCCCCAGCTGGAGCTCGACTCCGTCGCTGAACACGTTGTCGGTTTCCAAGGAGACTTGGGCGAGGTTTTGCGCCGACCCGGCGTAGATCTCAAGCGCGTAAACGTCATTGAGCATGTCCTCGGCGAAAGCGACCTGGGAGGTGGCGATGG
>JAPXRA010000032.1:0-11751 GCA_033813795.1 Aeromicrobium sp.
TTATCGGGAGTTCGCCGACAAGGAAGAGGCCTTCGCCTCCGCGCACCGGACCGCCTCTGACCTTGCCCTCGAGTTCGTCTGGGCCCCGGTGCTGACCGAGACGAAAGGCGACTTGGCGACGCGCGTGCGGATTGCGCTGGAGACTTACGTGGCCGCGATTGAGGCAAATCCGGCCTTCGGCATTTGCTTCTTCATCGAGATCCGCGGCGCCGGCGAGCGGTTGCTCCAAGAACGAGACCTGATGATTGACCGGCACGCCCGGATACTGAGCGAACTGGTTGCCGTCACGGCCAAGGAGGACGCCTCGGTAGTCGATCCGGGGTCGGACTTGTTCGTGGGTGCGCTAGGCGGATTCGACGAACTGGTCGCACGTGAACTGCGGGCTCAGACCGGTTCGGACAACTTGGACCTTAGCGCCGTGATCGACCCATTCATAAACTTGCTTTCGGCGATCACTCGGAGTCAGGCCAACTCATAGTCGAGCGTCGAGCACCTCTGATAAGTAGAGTCGCAGCGCCCGTTTTGCCTCGGCAATCGTCTCTGGATCGCCGGTGGGTTTGAGCCTGAATGCCAAACCCAAGAGCGCGTCGCCTAGGTGAACGGTGATTCGGGCAAACGTATTCAGTTCGGCGGCCGGTCGGTCAAGCCGCTCGGACCAAAGCGTCGCTAGGCGATCTTCAAGGCGGGTGTTGCTTTCCCGGTCCAAGATCTTGGCCTCGCCGCGCAAGGCGCCGTTGAAATAGACCGTGCGAAAGCCGGGCGTTGACCGGAAAAACTCCACGTATCCGTCGATCATCGCATCGACCCAGCTTTCGAACGGTTCTTCGGCGGCCGTCAGCACGATCGCATCGAACTCCGCGGTCCAGTCGCGGACGAGCTCGGCGATTATCGCGTCCACATTGGCGAAGAACTGGTACAGCGAACTGACGCTCATCCCAGCGCGTTCGGCGATGAACGTGGTGGTGAGGTCGTCGTAACCAGATTCTTCGAGCAGCCCGGAGGTGGCATCGAGGATCGCTTGGACACGTTCTCGACTCCGTTGTTGACGGGGGACACGGCGCAGTCCGGACTGTTCAGGAATCTCCATGGCTCCAGGTGTTGTGTGGATCACATTCGAAGTGTGACCTGAAACCGATTCTGAATCAGTTTCAGGTTTTAGGAGAATGGATGTCTCAGTCACAACAGCGCACGTTGTCAACGGCGCAAATCGTCTTTTTGGTGGTCGCGGCTGCCGCCCCGCTAGTGGCAATGGCCGGAACGGTTCCGCTGTCGATGGGGGTGGGCAACGGCATCGGCGTGCCCGGCACCTACTTGCTTGCCACCGTGACCCTCTTGCTGTTCTCGGTCGGTTACGCCGCGATGGCCAAGATCATCACCCGCGGCGGCGGCTTCTACACCTATGTCGCCGAAGGGCTGGGCCGGCCTGCGGCCGCGGCCGGTGCGGTCTTCGCGCTGGTGGCCTACAACGCCCTAGTCGCGGCCTTGGCCGGCGGGCTGGGCTATTTCTTGACCACCGGCGTCGGCCTAGATCTGCCCTGGTGGCCGTTCAGCCTGGCCGGGATCGCGATCATGGCGGCCCTCGGTCAGCGCAGCATTGACCTTTCGGCAAAAGTCCTGATGATTTTGATCATTGCCGAGGTGGTAGTTCTGTCGGTGTTCGACTTGTCGGTGATCGTCTCGATGGGAGCGGATGCATTTACTTGGCAGAGTTTTTCGCCAAGTGAAGTTTTCTCCGGAGCTCCCGGCGTGGCATTCATGTTCGCTTTTGGGTCCTTCTTCGGATTCGAGGCCGCGGCGCTTTATGCCGAAGAATCCCGAGACCCGGCGCGAGTGATCCCGCGAGCCACCTATATCGCCGTGGTCACCATCGGCATGTTCTACATGTTCACCAGTTGGATGATGATTGGCGCGATTGGCGCCGAAGAAGCCAAGGCGCAGGCGGCCGATCACTCGGGCGAACTCTTCTTGAACCTGTCGGCCGAGCAACTCGGTGACGCCGCAAGTGCAGTGTTCGGCCTGATGGTGATCACCAGCGTTTTCGCCTCGTTGCTTTCGGCGCACAACGCCACCTCGCGTTACCTGCTCGCGATGGGTCGAGACGGACTATTGCCGAGCGCACTTGGCAAACTGCATCCACGCTTCGGCTCGCCGGCAAATGCCAGCCGTACCCAAGCGGTCGCGATTGCCCTAGTGATCGTCGTGTTTGCCGTATTTGGTCTCGACCCATACCGACAGTTGGTTGCCGTAATGAGCGGCCTATCCACCCTCGGAATCATCTAGCTTCAAACGCTCGCCTCGGTCGCCATCATCATGTTCTTCCGGCGGCGTAAGGATCCGCGAGTGGTCCGCACCGTTGTGGCGCCAGTTCTCGGTTCGATGGGCATGCTGCTGGCCACGTTCATGTTGCTGCTCAACTTCGATGTGCTGGCCGATTCGGACAACCCGGTGATGTTGTCGATGCCCTATGTGGTGATCGCCGGTGCGATCGCCTGTGCAATCTACGTCGTCACCTTGCGCACCAAATCGCCCGAGCGCTACGCCCGACTCGGCAGCCTAGATCTAGAAATCCAACCCATGAAAGAAGAGGTCAAGTAAATGAGCGACGTGTTTCTCGATGAAATGAAATCCAAGGTCGGCCAAGAGCTTTTCGTCACCGATTGGCGGCCTGTTTCCTTGCAGAATGAGTTGGACTTCCAGAAGGCAACTTGGGTGCACGAAGACTACTTGGGTGCACGAAGACTACTTGGGCTTCCCTCTGGAGAGCACCGACCCATACGGCGAGAAGCTGCTCTCGGGTTTCCTGCTGCAGTCACTCTTGGTGGCATTTCACAAAAAGCACTTGCCGTTCACGCTGCCTGGCGGCTACGCACTCAACTACGGTTCGGACCGAGTCCGATTCCTAACCCCGGTGCTGGCCGATGAGCCGATCCGCGGTCGGTGCGAACTTCTTGAAGTAGAGCAAAAGGACGACGGAATCTATCGCCTGCTCACTCGAAACACGATCGAGAAGCAAGGAGCCGAACGCCCGGCGATGGTGGCCGACTGGATTACTTATCTGGTGGCGGGCCAATGACGCTGGCGTGGGATGAAGTTGACCTAGCGCAGTTTCCGGGCCGGGACCTCGTCCCGCAATTGACCCGCTTGGCTGACTATGTGGCGCACTGGGCTGACCGCACGCCAGCGGCGTTGGCGGACAAGGCCGGTGAGGTGAGCCGGACGTATGCGCAGTTAGACCAAGACATCACTGCCTGCGCCCGGGCCTTGCAGGCAGTTGGCGTTGTCGAGGGCGACCGGGTGGCGATGTTGACTGACCCGAGGCCGGAGTTCTTGACCGTCTTGGCGGCATTGGGCCGGGTCGGGGCAGTTTGGGTCGGCTTGAACCCGGCATACACCTTTGCCGAACTCGAGCACGTTTTGGCCGACGCCAAGCCGCGAGTGGCGATCACGCTCGGCTCGCATCGCGGAGTCGAAATCGCGGCCGAGTTCGCCGAACTCGCAAAGGCAAACGCGGTCGAGCGCACGGTCGTGTTAGACCAAGAAAGCTCTGCAAACCTGCTTGGGTGGGCCGACTTCTTGGCCCACGGTTCGCAGACAGAACTCGACTGGGTAGAGGTTTCGGCGGTCGACCCCGCGCTAATCGTCTACACCTCCGGATCAACCGGCAAACCAAAAGGCGCCGTGCTGTCTCACCGAGCCCTCACCGCGGGGGCCTATCTGCAGGCGTCGAAGTACTTTCACCAGAACGCTCGCGTGCTGGCCTACCTGCCGGTCAATCACGTGGCCGGACTGCTGGACTTGTGCGCTGTGCCGATCGCGATGGGCGGTTCGCTGCACTATTTGTCCCAGTTCGAGCCCAGTGCGCTGCTGAGCCTGATCGAAAGCGATCAGATCACCATGTGGGGCGGAGTGCCCACCGTGATGCAGTTCGCTGCCGGTCATCCGAACTGGGTCACCACGGATTTCTCGTCCCTCAAGTACCTCGCGTGGGGTGGCTCGGCGATGCCGAACGAATTGATCGCAGTGCTGCGAGCCACCGGGGCGCAATTGGGTGCGGTCTATGGGCTCACCGAGTCTTGTGTGGCGTTCACCTACGGCGACCCGAACGCCGACGATGAACAGTTGGCCAACACAATCGGTCGGCCCGACCCGCGACTAGACTTTCGGATCGATGCGGTCACCGGTCCGGGGGAGTTGCTCCTCAAGAACCCGTGCTTGATGACTGAGTACCTGAATCAGCCAGAGGCGACCGCAGCGTCATTCACCGCTGACGGCTACCTGCGAACGGGCGACATCGCTGAAGTTCGTCCCGACGGCTTGATCGAAATCGTCGGCCGACTCAAGGAGATGTTCAAGTCCGGGGGATACAACGTGTACCCGCGCGAGGTTGAACTGGCCATCGAAGGGTTCGACGGAGTTGAGAGCGTCGTAGTCGTGCCGGTTGCCGATCCGAAGTTCGACGAAGTGGGCGTGGCCTTCGTCGTCCAAGGAGGGCCGATCGATGTTGAGGAACTCCGGGAGTATTGCCGCACCCAACTTGCGGCCTACAAGGTGCCCAAACGGTTCGAGTTAGTAGACGAATTGCCAACGATGTCGATCGGCAAGGTTGATCGAACGGCGCTTCGGCGGCGGGCAGCGGGCCTGGTTCTTGGCTAGGATCCCGTAGTTTTTCGCTTTTGGGCAATGCCTGTTGGTTTAGCCGAAGTGACTCGCTGGTAATCTGCGTCACACCGATCGGCGGGATCGGAGCCAACGATGCGGAGAGATGATGAGCGACCTCAGTTACAAACTGCGAGTTCTTAGGCAAATCGGGCTGCTCAAAGCCCAAGACCCAATCAAGCTAGCCAAGGCCGGCAAGAAATTGGCTGAGTGGGGACCAGGCTTCCCCTCCGCAGTTGGTGCTGCCGCAGCCCGCAAGCCGCATCAGGTCGCGATCATCGACGATGCCGGTCAAATGACTTGGGGCGAAGTGCTCGACGAAGTGAACCGCCTCAGTGCCGCGTTGAAGTCCCAAGGGATCGGTGTGGGCGACCCGATCGCAGTGCTTTGCCGCAACCACCGTTACATGGTGATCACGATGGTGGCGATCATGCAGATCGGCGCCCGGATGCTCCTGCTGAACACCATGGCAAGTGGTGGCCAGTTGGTGGAGTTGACCAAGCGCGAGGGCGCCAAGTTGGTCATCTTGGATCAAGAGTTCTTGTCGGTGGCCACCGAGTTGGATCAAGACAAACTCGTGTTGGCTTGGGCAGATGACGACTCGACCGGCCTGCCGATGCTGTCGGACCTGACCAAGGGTCAGCCCACCGATGACCACCCGAAGCCGGCCAAGCCAGGCGGCATCGTGATCTTCACCTCCGGCACGACCGGCCTGCCCAAGGGCGCCCGCCGCAAGGAGCCGGAGAACCTCGACCCGCTGTTGACCTTCTTCGGCTCGATCCCTTACGAAGGAAACTCAACGGTCGTGTTGGCCGCACCGTTGTTCCACTCTTGGGGCCTGCTGAACTTCGGTTTTGGCCTGTCGACGTTGCCGACCTATGTGCTTCGCCGCAAGTTCGTCCCCGAGCAAGTCATCCAGGACATCGCGACCTACAAGGCCAAGGTCTTGGTCGTGGTTCCGCTAATGATGCAGCGTTTGGTGGACGCTGATCCAGAAGTAATCAAGTCCAACGACGTGTCGAGTTTGCAGATCACTGCATCCAGTGGCTCGGCACTTGCAGGTGAGCTCGCGACGCACTTCATGGACACCTTCACCGACTCGGTCTACAACTTCTACGGTGCGACCGAAACCGGCTGGGCAACGATTGCCAACCCGGCCGATTTGCGTGCGGCGCCCGGCACGGCAGGTCGAGTTCCGTGGCACACCGTCACCAAGGTGCTCGATGAGAACGGCAATGAATTGCCGCCGAATGAGACCGGCGTCATCTACGTCGGCAACTCGATGTTGTTCGCCGGTTACACCGACGGCAATAACAAGGACTTCCGCGACGGCCTGATGCACACCGGTGATCTGGGCTATTTCGACTCCGAAGGCCGACTGTTCGTGGCTGGCCGCGACGACGACATGGTGATCTCCGGTGGCGAGAACGTCTTCCCCCGTGAACTTGAAGACGCGTTGATCGAGCACCCAAAGGTGCAAGACGTCGTAGTCACCGGCGTGAACGATCCGCAGTGGGGCCAAGCTCTGGCGGCCTACGTTGTGCCACGCGAAGGCGAGACGCTGACGCAAGAAGAGGTCGTGGAATTCGCCAAGGCGCACGTGGCTCGCTTCGCTGTGCCGCGGGCAGTGATGTTCCTTGACGAACTGCCGCGCAACCCCACCGGAAAGGTGATGAAGCGTCACCTGCCGGAGTTTGAAACGCAGGCCTGATTGACCAAGAAGGCGCCCGAATCACCGGTTTGGTGGTTCGGGCGCTTTGGGTTTTTACCTGTGCGTGACAATTTTGCGTGCCTGACGCGGGCCTTATGTACTCACCGTGTACATTTATAGCTATAGCAATCCTCGCCCCCCACGAGGATGCAATGGGAGGGACGCTGAGGCTCGAAACCCCCATCGAGCCCCGTCTGCTGGTTGTTGGTGCCTCGCCACCCCCCGAGGTTGGGCGCCAACAACCAGGTCCCCCACTCTCCTCAAACAAACCGCGATAGATCCGCGTGATCGGGTGCTTTAGGCTATTACTAGGAAGTCCTAGTAACTACGAGGTTCTGATGCATACCCCTAGTAATCCCGTCCGATTTGTCACTGCGTCGAGCCTTTTCGACGGCCACGACGCCAGCATCAACATCATGCGGCGGATCCTGCAAAGCCAAGGCGTCGAGGTGATCCACCTAGGACACAATCGCTCGGTTGCCGAAGTGGTCGACGCCGCCATCGATGAAGATGCCCAAGGTGTTGCGGTCAGCTCTTATCAGGGCGGCCACGTGGAGTACTTCGAGTACCTAGTGCAACTGCTGGCCGAACGCGGCGCGAGTCATGTGCAGGTATTTGGCGGGGGCGGCGGCGTCATCGTGCCCGCTGAGATCGAGCGGTTAGCCAAGTCCGGGGTCAAAATCTTCAGCCCCCAAGACGGGCAGAAGTTAGGTCTCGCGGGCATGATCAACGAACTGGTGCGCCAAGCTGATATCGACCTAGTCGAACTGAACACCCCGCCAGTCAGTTCGGTGCTGGCCGGAACCCGCGCGGCAGTTGCTCGCGCGGTCACGGCCGCCGAGCAGGGCCGACTGCCAGCAGAACTGGCGACCGCAGTTGCCGATGCGGCGGCCAAATCTTCTGCCCGAGTCTTGGGCATCACCGGCACCGGCGGGTCAGGCAAGAGTTCGCTCACTGACGAACTGTTGCGAAGGTTCCGTACCGATCACCAAGACAAACTGCGGATTGCAGTGCTCGCCATCGACCCGACCCGTCGCAAGAGTGGCGGAGCGCTGCTGGGTGACCGCATCCGAATGAACTCCATGGGCGAGCAAGTGATGTTCCGGTCTTTGGCCACCCGCGGCGAACGCGAAACTCCTGACGAGCTGGCCAAAGTGATCGAGGTACTCAAAGCCGCCGGAAACGATCTGGTGATCGTCGAGACTCCCGGAATCGGTCAAGGAGATGCCGGAATCTTGCCGTTCGTAGATAAATCGCTTTATGTGATGACCCCCGAATTCGGCGCCGCATCGCAGCTGGAAAAGATCGACATGCTCGATTTCGCCGACGTGGTGGCGATCAATAAATTTGAGCGTCGCGGGGCAAAGGACGCCTTGCGTGACGTGGGCCGACAGTTGGTTCGCAATCGCGAGGCGTTCGGCAAGGGGCCAGAGCAGATGCCCGTGTTCGGCACCTCTGCGGCTCGGTTCAACGACGATGGCGTCACCGCGCTTTATCAGGAAATTCGGTCGGTTTTGGGGCTCGAAGCGGGCGTGCTGCAACCGGTAGATGTGCGTTTTTCAAGCCAAGAAGATCAGATCGTGCCGCCTCAGCGGGTCCGCTACTTGGCCGAAATTTCCGAGACAATCCGGGGCTACCACGAGCGCACCGAAGTATTGGCCGATGCGGCCGACCGCCTGCAGCATTTGGCGGCGGTGGCAGCCGAACTCCCGCAAGAATCCGCTGTGGCCGAGCGTCTCGATGAGGCCCGTGCCGACCTTGATCCGGCGCTGGCCGCCCAGTTTGCCGCTTGGCCCGAGCAGGTTGATTCCCTTTCAGGCAAGACCAAAGACACGCTTTCTGGCAACAAAGTAAATCGGGTCAGTGTGCCGAAGTTCCGTTCCGATGGTGACCTCGTTAGATACTGGCGCCGGGAGAATCTGCCTGGCAATTTCCCTTTTACGGCGGGGGTCTTTGGCCTGAAGCGTGAGAACGAAGATCCGGCGCGAATGTTTGCCGGCGAAGGCGATCCGGCCCGGACTAACCGGCGGTTCAAATTGCTTAGCCAAGGGCAGCCGGCGACGCGTCTGTCCACCGCATTTGACTCGGTGACCCTTTACGGCCGAGACCCCGACCTGCGACCCGACATCTACGGCAAAGTCGGCACCTCGGGAGTTTCGGTGGCGACCTTGGCCGATATGAAAGAGCTTTACGCCGGGTTCGACTTGCTGGACCCAACTACGAGCGTCTCGATGACGATCAATGGGCCGGCTCCGACGGTTTTGGCGTTCTTCCTGAACACGGTGATCGACCAAGCCAAAGAGCGAGGGATCGACGCCGAAACCGCCCTGCGCCAGGTGCGTGGCACCGTCCAGGCCGACATCCTCAAAGAGGACCAAGGCCAAAACACCTGCCTGTTCTCCACCGAGTTCAGTTTGCGGATGATGGGCGACATCCAGCAGTACTTCATTGACCACCAAGTTCGGAACTTCTATTCGGTGTCGATCTCGGGCTATCACATCGCCGAAGCCGGAGCCAATCCGATCAGCCAACTGGCGTTCACCTTGGCCAACGGTTTTACCTACGTCGAGTCGTATCTGGCGCGTGGCATGGACATCGACGACTTCGCGCCGAACCTTTCGTTCTTCTTCAGCAACGGGATGGACCCCGAATACGCCGTCTTGGGCAGGGTCGCTCGCCGAATCTGGGCGGTGGCGATGAAGGAGAAATACGGCGCGAACGAGCGCAGCCAGAAGTTGAAGTATCACGTTCAGACCTCGGGGCGTTCCCTGCACGCCCAGGAAATGAACTTCAACGACATCCGCACTACCTTGCAAGCCCTGATCGCGATCTACGACAATGCCAATAGTTTGCACACCAATGCCTTCGATGAGGCAGTGACCACCCCGAGCGCCGATTCGGTGCGCCGGGCCTTGGCGATCCAGTTGATCATCAACAAGGAGTGGGGTCTTGCGATGAACGAGAACCCGCTCCAGGGCTCGTTTGTGATCGACGAACTCACCGATCTGGTTGAGGCCGCGGTGCTTCGCGAATTCGATGCCATCAGCGAACGCGGGGGAGTGCTCGGTGCGATGGAGACCGGCTACCAGCGCGGTCGAATCCAAGACGAGTCGATGCTGTACGAGCACCGCAAACATGACGGGTCCCTGCCGATCGTGGGGGTAAACACTTTCCGCGCCCCGAACGAAGCCGAGCAGGTCCCGCCGCCGGAACTGGCCCGGGCTACCGAGGAAGAAAAGTCCTCGCAGTTGGCCCGACTGAACTCCTTCCAAGCCGAGCATGCCCAGGACGCGCAAGTGGCGCTCGCGCGACTTCGCGAGGCGGCGCTCTCGGGTTCAAACGTGTTCGAGGTGCTGATGGACGCGGCCCGAGTCTGTTCACTGCAGCAGGTGACCGAGGCTTTCTTTGAGGTTGGCGGTCAGTACCGACGAAACGTCTGACCGGCTTTGGCTTCGATTCGCCAGCGCGAAAAGATCCTTCGGGTCGGTTGGTGAAGCGATTAAGTCCAATCCGCTGGTTAAGTCACTGCCAGCAGTGTGCTCTTGGGTGAACTGGAGCGCCACCAAGTCTTCAATCGCAAAGCCAACCGAGTCGAACACGGTGATCTGCGATGGCGCCGAACGGCCAGGCGCGTTCTTGGTGAGCACCCGCCAAAGTTCGGTCACCGCGAACTCGGCCGGTTTGGTCTGGATTTCTCCCTCGAGTCGAGTCTGTGGTTCGAACTCGACGAAGACGGCCGCGCGGTCCAGCGTCGTTGGGTCGAGTTCGGTCTTCCCGGGGCAGTCTCCACCGAGCGCGTTCAGATGCATGCCCGGCGCCACCGCATCGTCTGGCAGTACGACAGCGCGACGCTTGTCGGCGGTGCAGGTGGTCACGATCTGTGCGCCCGCGGCGGCCTCGCTGGCAGTTGAAGCGACCTCTATCTCAAAGCCCAATGGTTCGAGATTTCGGCAGAATTTTGCCGACGCTTTTTGGTCGACGTCGAAAACTCGCACCCGGCTCGAACCGAACGCGGTGCGAAGTCCGATGGCTTGAAACTCGGCCTGGGCACCAGCGCCAATGAAGGCCAGGGATGTTGCCTCCGTGTTCGCGAGCGTCCGGGCCGCCACCACCGACGTCGCGGCCGTTCGAAGCGCGGTTAGGATCGTCATCTCGGCGACAAAGGTCGGGTAGCCGGTGGCGACGTCGGCCAGCACGCCGAAGGCGGTGACGGTCTGCAAGTTCTTCTTTGGGTTCGCCGGGTGTCCGTTCACGAACTTGAACCCGTAGGTTCGCTCGTCGCTGACCGGCATCAGTTCGATCACACCGAACCGCGAGTGCTCGGCGACGCGAGCCGACTTACTGAAGGTGTCCCAACGTAAAAACGCGGACTCAATTTTGTCGGCCAGTTCCGCGATGATTCGGTCAGTGCCCACTTGGCCGATCCAGTCGATCACGCCGGCCACGTCTAGGAACGGAACTCGCATATGACTCAATCCAAATCACTTGCCCGATCAATCAACGTTAGGTTTGCCGGCGAGTCAAAGCAACACTTTGGCTCCGAATCGCTCCCGAGTTCGCTAGCCTGAGCCGATGGGCACCTCGGGAATTAGCCTGTTACCGGACCGGCCAGATCTGCCGCGCGGGCGCTCGGCCCTGCCTGAAACGCAGGTCGAAGCAGTCCAACGCGCTCGAATCTTGCAGGCAACCCTTGAGGAAATCGCTGAGCATGGATTTCAGCATTCTTCAGTCACGGGGATAACTAAGCGGGCACGTGTTTCGCGGACGACTTTCTACGACAACTTCAACTCAAAGACCGAAGCTTTTGCTCAGGCGCACATCGAAGCCGTTAGCCAGTTGGCTGAAATTCTTCGTTCGCTTAACGAAACCGCTGCGCCCAAAACTTGGCGTGAGCGAGTCGAGTTGGGAGTCTCGGCCTACTTGTCGATCTTGGAGGATTCCCCGCAAATCGCCTATTGCTTCTTGGTCGAACTACGCGCCGCAGGGGAGCCACTGCGCGCTCAGACTGAATTCGTGATGGGTTCGCACGCTCGGCTACTGGTGAAGGTGGCTGAACGTGCCTTGGCTAGCGGCGAAGACGTGCGAGTTCCAACTCCGGCTGAAGCCTTGGCGGTCATGGGTGGCACCGACGAGTTGACCGCCCGGGAAATCCGGACTTTTGGCCGCGGCGCAAAACCAAAACTGTCGCGGCTCGTCGAGCCAATTACCCAGCTGCAGTCAGCGATCCTGCTCCCTGAATAGAACAAGTTTCGTTGAGCCGAACAGAATTTCTGGCAAAACGTCACATCATCTGTACTCCCCGTGTACTTTTGTAGTTAAGAAGACTTCGTGATTCACACCACATGAAGAATTCGAGAGGGAGCGTTCGGTCCCCCAGCCGAGCC
>JAPXRA010000033.1:0-11578 GCA_033813795.1 Aeromicrobium sp.
GTTCGGGACCGGCATGCCGACGGCGTGGATTGCGGCCATTTTTCCGGCGGCCCACATGTCTGACAACGGGGCGAACGCCGGGTGCAGCCCGAAGGTGTTGTCCGCGGCGAGTAGTCGACTCTTGGCGATGGAGATGTTCGGCCTGGCCGAGTAGTAAGCCGATTCGGCGTGGGGCACCAACATCGACAGGCCGTCAGCGCCACCACGAAGCGACAGCACCACGAGCACGTTTTCGTTTGAGGTGGTCGAGCCAAAAGCGGTCGAAGTCAGAACTTGACCGAACATCGAGGTCGCCACGCCTGCCATGCCAACAATCCCGGCCGATCGCAGCAGGTTCCGGCGGCTCAGCCCGTAGTCGGCGCATGCCTCGTCGTGAACCTCGTTCATCGCAACATCGCCTCCGGGGCATTCAAAATCGCTGTTCGAATCAGGGTCAGCATCCACGCTACGTGGTCATTTTTCTTTTCCCACGTTTGTTTGAAGATGTAGTCGGGGGTGCGATCAACCAGGGTGCTTACTGCCTTGATGACGTCGGCCGGGGCGGGGCGCCCGGTCATCATCACCGACTGGTGGTGGACGAGGTCAGAAAGTTTGATCGGCCATACCGGTGGTGACAATTCTCGGGCGGGGGGCCGGACGGCTTTGGTCAGTTTGCCGTTCGGTCCAGACGTCCAAGTGTGGTGGTTCCACGAACGCAGCATCCGTGCCGGGGACAGGTAGCTGTCGGATTTCTCCGGGAATCCATCAGGTCGCGGCCAAGAGAATGGGGTCTGGCCGGTCCAACTGCAGAACCATGTGATGGTCTCGAGGCGGGAGCCGTCGCCGGCGCCGGTGTGGGTGATGTCGCAGGCGCGTTCGGCCGCGATCACGTCCTCGATCGGGGTGCGTGCCTTCTGCATCGCTGATGCTTTGAACGCCGGGTGAGCGATCAGGGTGCGTAGGCATTCTTTGATGTCGGTGTCGGAGTCCAAGTAGGTCTGCTTCACCGCGTCGATCACGCTCTGCGGTGGGTTGTCCGAAACGAACCGGGTGCAAAGTCGGGTGGCAATGCGCGTTGCGGTCCGTGGATGGGTTGCCAGCCAGTCGAGGTAGCGAGTGAGTTCGGCGCGGCCGTCCGCGGCCGAGTTCGCGAAGGTCTTGCCCATAACCGTGACCGGACCGACGTGATGCCGTTTCGGGTCGTAGTCAGCGGCATAACCGTCGAACACCTTTACGGTAAATCCGGTGAGCAGGCGGGCGGAACTCTTGACGTCGGCCTCGGTGTAGTGCGGTTCAGTGGCCTGCGGGTCGGGGCGCCCGACGGTGTACAACTCCAGCAGTTCGCGGCCGAGGTTTTCGTTGATCTTCGCGGCGGTGTTTCGGTAGTTGGTCAAGTAGCCGCTCATCGCCGGGTGGGTGACCGCAGCGTTGAGTAGTTTCTTGTAGGTCGTCAGTGCGTTCGGTCGAATCGCCGTGGCGTCATAATCCATCCGCCACGGGAAACTAGCGTCTTCGCCGGCCGGGATGTGCAGCAGGTTCGACCAGAAGTCGACCATCATTTCGTGGACCTGGTTGCTGGCAATGACGCGTCTGGCGATGCTGTAAGTGGCGAGGTCGCCGCCGTACTGCCAACCGCCGTACTTGCCGGTCTTGTTCATGTCCCACGCCGTGGCC
Source organism: Aeromicrobium sp. (assembly GCA_033813795.1). Classification (GTDB taxonomy): domain Bacteria; phylum Actinomycetota; class Actinomycetes; order Propionibacteriales; family Nocardioidaceae; genus Aeromicrobium. Next base: position 1,654 of record JAPXRA010000033.1, read on the forward strand.
GGTGAATCGCTCAGCCGGGGGAACCACGCCAAGGTGGCATCGGCAGCCGAGTCCGGGCCGACTTCTAGTTGGGCTTCGAACCATTGGTCGACGTCGCGAAAGCGCAACACCTGGGCGGCCAGTCGCGAGTTGTAGCCGTAGGTGAACCGGCGAACGAGGTGGTGGGCAGACTCTGGTAGCAGGGAGTCGGTCCCGGGAACTGCAACCATCAGCAAACTCCCGTCGACTTGGTGTCGGCCTGCGACGAGGCGATCAACACCGTCACCCAGCGGACGGAACGCTTCTCGGTCACGCCGATCCCGAACTCGAACTTCGGTGCGGATTGGCAGATCGAAAGCAGACGGTCCGGTTCGCCATAGGGCGAGGACAACCACGCATGAACCGTGTGGGCCACGGCCGAGGCATCGTCGACTTCAGCGCCGACGGCTCGGGTCACCGCGTTGATCGTGAGGCCGCTGCACTCGGCAGTTGGTAGGGGTCGATCGGCTGCGGCGTGAGCGGCCGAGCCCGGGTCGGCGGCTTTGCCATGGCTGGACATCCACGCGGAGTGTTCGCGGGCGTACTTCGTTAGGCAGGCGTCGGCGTCGGCCGAGTCGAGTTTGTGGGTCGTCGGCACGAAGTTGTTACGGGCGTAGGCGACACCGGCGAACAGGGCGGCTTCGGCATCGGTGAGTTTGAACTCCGGTTCCGGCGAGGGCGCCGTAGTCGGGGCGGTGGTCCCAACCGTGGTTGGTGTCGTGGTTGGCGTCGTAGTTGGGGACTGAACTTTCACCCACACGGTCGCAGACGTGGCCGCTTTGTGCGTGTGGGTCTTCCCGCCGGTGCGGTGCTTGAGCTTCGCCGTCCGCGCGCGGTAGCGGTTGGTCGCTTCGCTCGGGGTGAGTTTGACTGACTTCTTCGACTTGACGGTGCCGGTTACTACCTGGCGCCAAGCCTTACGGGAGGCGTCCCAACGTTCGAGCCGAACTGTCCGTGCATGGCTGGTGTTAGTTCGGACGGTCAAGGTGACGGTCTTGCCCGGGGCGATGGAGTTGCTACTGGCCGAGAGCCGCAAGGGTGAGCTTGCCGCGGCAGAGCTGAGCGTCGCGGACGAGCCGCCGGTCCTGCTAACAACTGCGTAGGCCGTTCCCGAGAGCAGCAGAGCCACGACAACACCCACGATGAGGGCGGGGCCAATGTTACGAATGTGACTCACGAGATTCATGATGTCTGACCGATTGCAGATTGACTACCCCTCGCAGGGAGGAAATTCGGCTAAAGTCCGATGTTTTTTGACTCAGATAACGCCGGTATCTGAACTGCGACCGTCTCGGACGGGCTCGGCTAGTGCTGAAGTGCTAGATCAGTCACTGGAAGATAAAAACAAGCGGCCCGCCTACTGGCGGGCCGCTTGGCATTGCTAAATGTGATGTTCAGGCGCTCTCACTGTTGAGGCCGGTCAACACGGGCTGCTCGTTAACCTCGCCGGTAAGCGAGGAGAGCATCTGGCGCACGTTCGCCAACTGGGCGTTAATCCGGTCGCGACGGTCTGCGATTTCGGCGACTTCGCGCTCGGACTCGTTGCGGACCTTCTCGGCCGCAGCATTCGCTTCGGCGACGATCGAGACCGACTGGGCACGGGCTTCGCGCAGCGCTAACTCGCCTTGGCGGCGTAGTTCTGCAATTTCAGCCTCGGTCTTAGCGCGAAGCTCTTTGGCCTGGTTTTCCAATTCGGTGATGATCTTGCGATGTTCAGTGGTTTTTTGGGCCATCGCTTGTTCTGCCTCTTCGCGGCGAGCGGCGTCGGTGAGGACGAAGTCCTGTTCGGCTTCGGTCACCTTGGTGACATGTGCTTCCCACTCGGCCGCAGCGGTCTCGCGTGATGCCGCGATCGTCTTCTCGGCATCGGCATTTGCGCTGGCGCGAAGCTTGGATGCATATTCGTCGGCTTCCCGGCGGATCCGGCGAGCTGCATCAGTAGCGTCGGTGCGCGCGGTCCGCGCCTCGCGCTCGGCAGCTTTGCGCAAATCAGCGGCTTCCTCGGCTGCAAGCGTAAGGATCTGGCCGACTCGATCGCCAAGGTTCTCAAACGACGGCTCTTTGAAAGAACTCACTGTTCCTTCAAGTTCGGCGATTTGCTGGCGGAGCGACTTGGTGTGCTCTTTCAGAGTCGCGATATGGGCATCGACCTCAGCTGGGTCGTAGCCGCGCATGATCGTTCGGAAGTTCGAAGAAGGGCTGCTCATGGTGTGACCATTGTTTCAGAAGTGACGCAGAAGCGCGAGGGGGGAAATTTGCCGGACGGCGACACCCGAGGTCGCTTGTGTCCCCAATTCTTACAGAAGTTCGGGCCAAACCCAACCGCTCGGATCTGCTCAAGAGCCGATTGTGATGTGTTTCACTTTCTGGGCCCGGTTAGGCCGCGAGCAGCCGAAATCTGGCGTTGCGCCTCGGCTGGCTAGAGCCCGGCAGATAAAAGTCCGGCCGTCGGTCTTTGGCGTTGAGTGCGACCTGCCAGTCTGAGATGTGAATGGTTCGGTGGTGGCCGCAGAGCATTACTCCGTTGCCGATGGTGGATTCGCCTTCTGCTCCCCAGGGTTGGGTGTGGTGGGTTTCAGTCCAGCCGGCCGAAACTGCCGTGCCGTTCTCGGTAAGTCCAGCGATCGCGCAGCGACTCTTCGGTATTCGTGACCATCGATTCCATCGACCTCCAGGCCGGCGGTCCTGTGTGCGTCCTTGCGAGCGCCGGCCGAAGCGACTGCCAACTGCAACCGCTGGGCCCGGCTAAGGATCGACTGCACGGTCGAGGCCGCCGAAACCAACTCAGCGGCAGACAGTGAAGATAGATCTTGAACAAGTGCGGCGTCGAAGTGTGGTGGGCCCCGTGGGACTCGAACCCACAACCCGCGGATTAAAAGTCCGCTGCTCTGCCAATTGAGCTAGAGGCCCGGCGGTCAGCAATTGCCTTCGCCAGAATCGACCTTTTCGGGCCGACCAACCAGAATCCTACCGGGATCGAATTTTTCCGAACTCACCGGCGAACGGCGATCGCAATTTTACCGACCGCTTGGCCGGACTCGAGGTATTCGATCGCGTCCGGAACCTGGGCGAGTTCGAACTTGGCGCCCAGGTGAACCGTGAGCCGACCGGCAGTTGCCAGCTCGGCGAGCGCGGCCAAGTCGTTGCCGTCTTCTGCTGAAACAAGCATGACGTATCTGTCGCGGCGGAACTTGGACTTCAGTGCTTCAAACGCTGGCTTGAAGAAGCCGCCGGTCCACTGACCACCGGTGTCGTTGCCAACGAACACGATCGTGCCAGCCTCGGTCAGCAGGCGTCGCCAAGTTTTGGCGCTGGTGCCGCCGGCGATATCGATGATGGCGTCGAACTTGTGATCGCTGCTGGCCGGATCGAACTGGTGTCGGTCGATCACGTGAGTCGCTCCAAAGGCCCGGACGGCATCGGCCTTTTCGGGGCTGCACAGGGCTGTCACCTCTAGGCCGGCATCGGCTGCGAGTTGGACGACAAATGAGCCGACTCCTCCCGAAGCACCGCCAACTAACAACCGATCGCCGGGGCCGAGGCTAGCCGCGCGGAGCGCCTGCAACGCCGTCAGCCCGGACACGCCTAGGGCGGCCCACTGTGCCGGGTCCAGAGCGTCGGTGGCTTTGGCGAGTTTCTTGCTATTGGCTACTGCGTACTGCGCTAGAGAGCCGGCTGCGATGCCGAAAACTCGGTCGCCGACACCGAACTCAGTAACGCCCTCGCCAAGTTCACGCACGACGCCGTAGACATCTAGTCCGGGCACAACCTGACGGGGGCGTCGAATGCCGATGCCGAGTCGGACAAGTTTTGGCAGGCCATAAAGCAGGTGCCAGGTTCCGCGATCGATTGCCGCCTGCTCGACCTCGATCAGGACCTGACCCTTCGCGGGTTTCGGTAGGGGGAGATTGCTTAGTTCAAGCACCTCGGGCCCGCCGTAGGCGAGTTGCGTGACAGCGGTCATGACTTCGGCGGGAACGGATTTCGACATCGGAATTCTCCTTATAACGTACGCCGTACGTTATCGGCTAGGATCAGTTCATGTCCACTACGAGGGCTCCGAGGAACGGGCTCAATCGCGAGCGCATCATCGAAGTGGCGCTCCAACTGGTGGACCTCAACTCGATCGATGGACTCACGATGCGGGCGTTGGCAGCGGAGTTGGGGGTCAAGCCAATGGCGCTATACAACCATTTCGACAACAAAGACGAGTTGCTCGACGCCCTCGTGGACCGAGTCTTCGCTGAGTTGGGCGTGCCCGAAGTTGGTGGCGACTGGCGAGTCGAAGTGAAGAAACGCTGCCTGCAGTTGCGCGAGGTGTTGCGTACGCATGGCTGGGCGGTAACCCTGCTCGATTCACGAAGTCAGCCCGGCCCGGCCACGCTGACGCACCATGACGCGATGCTCGGTGTGCTTTTTGCGAGCGGACTGACCTGGGCTCAGGTGGGAACCGCCGTGGCCATGCTCGACAGTTTCGTCTACGGCTTTGTGATCCAGGAGCTCGCGTTGCCGGTCGGGGATCCGGATGACTTTGGCCACCTGGCCGAAGGTCTGTTGGCGGAGATCCCGGCAGGTGAGTTCGTGAGTCTTTCGGCCTTCGCCGCGTCACAAGTGCTTGTGCCCGGTTACGACTTTGCTGCGGAATTTGAACGCGGACTGGATCTGCTTTTGGCTGCTATTTCGGCTCAACTCGGCTAGATCCAACCGCGCACGGTCGACCGCATTTCCTCGACGGACTATGTTGACCGTCACAGCCGTGGTCAAACTGCCGAATGGGGTTGTACGATTGCCAGGTCAATTTGTCTGGTACCCAATCTGGGACTGGAACGAAAGGCAAGAACAATATGACGCACCCTCGCGTGGGTGTGGTCGGCGCCGGTCGAGTCGGTGCCGTCCTCGCCGCCCGGCTGAATCGTGCCGGACATCAACTAGTCGCAGTCAGCGGCAGTTCACCTGCCTCGCAACTGCGAGTCCAAACCCTGTTACCGGATGTCGCTGTGGCCGAACCGGCTGTCATCGCTTCGACTTCAGAGATCTTGCTGCTCGCAGTTCCCGATGACGTGCTTGCCGAGGTTGCGGCCGAACTGGCCACGGAGGTTGGCCCGGGGCAATTGGTCGCTCACACCAGTGGCCGCCACGGACTGGAGGTACTTGCACCGCTTGCTCGCGCTGGCGCTCGAACAGTTGCGCTGCACCCGGCAATGACGTTTACCGGCACTGAGATTGATCTGGATCGGGCGTGCGTTTTCGGGGTTACCGCCGCCGAAGCCGATCGTGAAGCTGCTGAGACGCTGGTGGCCGAGCTCGGCGGGACGGTGATGTGGGTGGCCGAGGAAGACCGAGCGACTTACCACGCTGCCTTGGCTCACGGCGCGAATCACCTCAGCACGATCGTTACCCAGGCGATGGATTTGTTGCGCCAAATTGGCGCCGACGATCCGGCGGCGGTGTTGCGTCCGCTGTTGACTGCTTCGCTGGACAACACGCTGGCCTACGGCGATGCCGCCCTGACCGGCCCGGTTTCTCGTGGCGACGTCGATACGGTTCGAGCGCACTTGGCGAACATCGTCGAAACTGAAGTTCGCGACACCTATTCGGCGTTGGCAGCCGCGACCGCTGCCCGAGCCGAGCGAACCGGACGGATTGAGTCCGCTACCGCCGCGACCATCATCGACGCGGTCACCGCGGAGCAGGCCCGCTGATGCCGACAATTTTGCGCACCGCCGCCGAACTGCGAGCCGCCGTGAGCCGAACCGTTGTGTTGGTGCCGACGATGGGCGCACTGCATGACGGACACGTGAGTCTGATGGAACATGCCCGCCCGCTCGCCGAAACTCTCGTGGTGTCGATCTTTGTTAATCCGACCCAGTTCGCGCCAGGTGAGGATCTGGACGCGTACCCACGCACGTTCGAAGACGACGTCGAGCGTTGCGCCGCGGCTGGAGTTGACTACATTTTCGCGCCGACGGTCGAGGAAATGTACCCAGCCGGGCTAACCGACACGATCACGGTAGATCCCGGTCCGTTGGCGCAGAAACTCGAAGGTGCCGAACGTCCGACGCATTTTCGCGGCGTGCTGACCGTGGTAGCCAAACTGTTCGGGCTAGTTCGGCCGGACATTGCGGTATTCGGCGAGAAGGACTATCAGCAGTTGACTTTGATTCGGCTGATGGCCCGCGAATTGTGTCTAGGTGTGCAGGTGGTCGGTTGTCCGACGGTGCGCGAAGCCGATGGTTTGGCGATGAGTTCACGAAACCGCTACCTAACCGACGCCGAACGCGAGCGCGCGGCCGCGATTTCGGCGGCATTGCGAGCCGGAGTTGCCGCCGGTGAAGCCGGTGCGCCAGCCGTGCTCGATGCAGCCGCCAAAGTGTTGGCCGAAGCCGGCATCGTCGCTGACTATCTAGAACTGACCGACCCTGACCTGGGCCCGGCAAAAGCCGGTGCCGCCCGACTACTTGTAGCCGCTCGAGTTGGCAAACCCCGCCTGCTCGATAACACCTTCTTGACCTTGGGAGCTTGAAATGTTGCGAACCATGATGAAGTCCAAGATTCACCGCGCCACCGTTACCCAAGCCGATTTGCACTACGTCGGCTCGGTGACCGTAGACGAAGACTTGCTGGATGCCTCGGACATTTTGCCTGGCGAACTCGTGCACATCGTTGACGTCACCAACGGCGCCCGCCTTGAGACCTACACGATCGCCGGCGAGCGCGGTTCGGGCGTGATCGGGATCAACGGCGCGGCCGCGCACCTGGTTCACCCCGGTGACCTGGTGATTTTGATCGCCTACGCTCAGGTCGATGACGCCGAGGCTCGCGAACTGGAGCCGAGCGTGGTTTTCGTCGACGAGCAGAACAAGGTAGTGACCCTAGGCAGTGACGCGGCCGAGGCCCCGACCGATTCGGATTTGGTTCGCGGAGACCTGGTGCACGTATGACCCTGTTGGCGGTCGACGCCGGCAACACCGACACGACGGTTGGCTTGTTCGTCGCCGATGAATTGGTGGCCCAGTTTCAAATTTCGTCCGAGCAACGTCGTACCCCCGACGAGTGGTTCTTGGCGATTGATGCGTTCTGGCGACGAGTTCAGCTCCCACCGATCGACGAGATCGTCATGTGTTGCACCGTGCCGAGCCTGCAGGCCACGCTGCGGTCTAGCTTTGAGCGCTACTTTGAATCGGCGCAGCTTTGGGTGGTGGGCCCGGGGGTGAAGACGGGCCTGGCGATCCACACCGACAACCCGAAGGAAGTTGGCACCGACCGAATCGTGAACGCTCTGGCCGCCAAAGAGCTTTACGGCGGGCCGGCGATTGTGGTCGATTTGAGCGGGACAGCAACGGTCTTTGATGTGGTTGACGCTCAAGATAGGTATGTCGGTGGGGCGATCGCGCCGGGCCTGGAGGTCTCGCTAGCGGCGCTCGCTGCCAGCAGCGCCCAGTTGCGAAGCGTCGAACTGAGCGTGCCCCGCGATGTGATCGGCAAGAACACAGTCGAGGCGGTCCAAGCCGGCACGATCTTCGGTTTTGCCGGGCTGATCGACTCGATCGTGGAGCGGATCAGCGACTCACTTGAGCAAGATCCGGACCACGTGACCGTGGTGTCAACGGGCAGTCATGCCGAGGTCGTATTGGCCGAATGCGAAACCATCACCGCGCGAAACCGCAACCTGACGCTTGAAGGCCTGCGCGTGGTGGCGCAGAAGAACCGGACGAACTAACCGGGCCGGTTCAAACTAGGGCCGGTCGAGCCGCGGTCACGTTGTTGGTGGTGATCGCGTCCACGCCCAAGGATTGAAGTCGGTCGATCGTCTTGCGATCATCAACCGTCCACGCGGTGAGCGTGCTGCCGGACTCGTGGACAGATTCGACCACGCGTCGATCGATCCGCTTGGCATTCACGTGAAACTCGTCGAAAAGTTGCAGGTCGGCAGCGGCCGGTGCTCGGTTGGTGACCAAGCCGACGCGGTCGTGCAGCGGAAGCGCGGCTTGAGCGATGAGCGGGTCAAAACTCATCAAAGTCACATTCGGCCGGTTGCCAATATCCTCGAGCACCGTTCGGACGAACCGCCGCGGATCGGCTTGGCCGGCTTTCAGTTCGATCACCAGCCGGATGCGGGTGTCAGAAAGCGCGTGCACGACATCGCGCAGAGTTGGCACTGGTACGGCGGCGAACTGCGGCGCCTTCCAGCGGCCGGCATCGAGCGCGGCCAATTCGTTCAGGGTGAAACGCTCGACCGAAAGCCCGACCTTGGAGCGAAAGACGTCGCGCACGTTTGTGGTTCGCATTGGCGAGCGGTCGTGCATCAGCACGACGGCGCCATCGGAAGTGAGTTGAACATCGAACTCGACCCCATTGGCGCCGAGTCGAACGGCCTCACGCAGGGCCGGGAGCGTGTTCTCCGGATGGGTTGCGCTCTGGCCGCGGTGGCCGTTGATGCGCGCGAACTGGGTCATAGCTCTACGATCGCCAGCGAACCTGACCGTTTAGTGAACACTGGCTTAGAGCCCGGCTAATTTATCGGCCGAGGTCTGGACGCGTTAGCCTCACCGAGTGAGGATTTTGCGTGGCATCGCCAAGACCTATTGGTTCTTCAGTCGCTGGGACTACAAGTCCGAACCGGCTCCGAAAGGTTCGGGGATTCTGGTGGCGGCCCCGCATACCTCCAACTGGGACTTCGTACTGATGCTGGCGGTGGCTTGGCGAAGTGGTTTTCGGCCCTACTTCTTGGGCAAGAAAGAACTCTTTCGCGGTCCGGCCGGACCGATCATGCGAATGTTTGGCGGCATCGCGGTGGATCGGCAGAACCCAGCCGGTTTGGTTGACGAGTTGGTTTCTCGCGCCAACAGTGGGGAAGTCTTTCAACTCGTGATTACCCCAGAGGGAACTCGTAAGAAAGTCGATCGCTGGAAGTCTGGTTTCTACCGGCTAGCGATGGAGACGGACCTGCCGGTGACGATGGCCTACTGCGACCGCACCACGATGACTTCCGGGCTTGGCCCGACGCTTAACTTGACCGGAAATGTAAAGGCCGACATGGACCTTTTCCGCGAGTACTACGCCGACAAGGCCGGTGTTCGTCCCGAGAAACGGTGCGATCCGGTACTAGTCGACGAAACCGGTATGCCGCCGCTTGGCTCCTAGGCCTGCCAGTCGTTTCAGGCGGCCGCGTCGCGCCAACTAGACTGATTCCTTGTGAGCCAAACACCTGAACTTCCCGAAGACGACCTGCCTGAGCAGTTGCGGGTTCGCCGCGAGAAGCGCCAGCGGCTAATCGACGCGGGCCTTGACCCGTATCCGCTCTTGGTGGAGCGCACTCACACCATCGCTGACGTCGTTGGAACCTACGACGCCGAAACGCTCGGCCCCGACAGCCAAACCGGTCAACTCGTGACTATCGCCGGGCGTGTCATTTTCCTGCGCAACACCGGCAAACTCTGTTTCGTTCGGTTGCGCGAAGGCGACGGCACCGAGATTCAGGCGATGCTTTCGCTCGCCGAAGTCGGTGAGGATTCCCTCGCGAACTTCAAGGCGCTCGTTGACCTGGGCGACCATCTGGCAGTCACCGGTGAAGTCATTACCAGCCGGCGCGGCGAGTTGTCAGTCATGGCCACCAGTTGGCAGATCGCCGCCAAGACGCTGCGCCCACTTCCGGTTGAGCACAAGCCGCTTTCAGACGAGGCCCGCACCCGGATGCGGTATGTGGACCTGATCGTGCGCGAAGAGGCCCGCGACAATGTGCGAGTAAAGGCTGCGGTGCTCAAGAGTTTGCGCGCCACGCTCGACCGTCTGGGCTACATCGAGGTCGAGACGCCAGTGCTGCAGCACACCAACGGCGGCGCGGCGGCCCGCCCGTTCCATACGCACTTGAACGCCTTCGACGCTGTCTCTTATACACATCTCCGAG
>JAPXRA010000034.1:0-7237 GCA_033813795.1 Aeromicrobium sp.
TGTCCACGCCCTCTCCGGCGGCCAACGTCAACTCTTGGCGATAGCCGGCGTCCTAGCCACCAACCCTGACGTAGTCGTCGCCGACGAACCGACGACCCTGCTGGATTTGGCGAATACCCGTCGGGTCGGCAAGGAACTGTTCGGCCTGGCACAACAGCTCCTACTAATAACTCACGACCTCGACCTAGTCGCCAAGTGCGAGCGAGTGTTGGTGGTCGAAAACGGGGCCATCGCCTTCGATGGCCCCGCGGCGGAGGCCGTCTCCTACTACCGGGCATCGGTCGAGCAATGACCGATCAGCCACAAGGTCATCCCGGCGCTCTCGTTGGCGACTACTTGCCCGGCGACAGCCTGCTTCACCGGCTACCCGTCGGGGCGAAACTGCTGTTCTTGGGCGCATTCGGATTCACCGTGGTGGCGGTGCGGAGCATGCCGATGGCGTGGGTTTTCCTCTCAATCACGCTGCTGCTAGCACTCATCGGCCAAGTCGGAAGTCGCACCCTAGTCCGCGCTGCCCGGGCCGTGGTTCCGATCGCAGTAATGATCGCGGCATTCCAGTGGTGGCTGTTCTCCCGGGATAAGGCGATCGAATCGGTCGTCGATCTGATTACTCTGTCCCTGATGTCGGTGGTATTCACCAGCACGACCTCCCCGCAACGGATGCTAGATCGGATAACGGTCTGGGTGCGCCCATTGCGACATGTCGGCATCCCCCCGGAACGGATTTCGTTGGCGTTCAGTTTGGCGATGCAAGCCATCCCGGCAATGCTGTTGCTGGCGCGGGAGACGCGCGACGCTGCCCGGTCTCGTGGGCTCGACCGCAACGCCCGCGCCCACTTGTCGCCGCTGGTTATCCGCAGCATTGCCCGGGCGTATGAAACTGCCGACGCCTTGCATGCCCGGGGTATCGCTGACTGATCCGACCCGAATGTGACTAGGCTCACCTTTATGGCTCGTGCAATGCGAACTCTGGTCGTCGACGACGAACGTCCGGTCCTCGACGAACTCGTCTGGTTACTCGGCCGAGATGACCGGATCGGACAGATCCAAACGGCGCAGTCCGGCACCGACGCGCTGCGCCTGCTGGACGGCGGCGAGTTCGACCTGCTCTTCCTCGACATCGCCATGCCGGGATTGAATGGGATCGACATTGCTCGACTCCTCAGCCGATTCAAATCGCCCCCGCAGATCATCTTCGTCACCGCCCACGACGAGCACGCGGTTGAAGCCTTCGACCTCAACGCCGTGGATTACCTACTCAAACCGATTCGTGAGGAGCGGTTGAGCGAGAGTGTGCGGCGAGCGGTAGCCAACCTAGAAACCGAATCCGAAAGCACCGACGACACAATCGCGGTCGAACTCGCCGGCGTCACCCGGTTCATTTCTCGCTCGCAGATTTCTCATGCCGAAGCCCAGGGCGACTACGTCCGGCTTCACACCCTCGACGGCACCAGCCACCTAATCCGAACGACTCTTGGTGCGTTGGCCGAGGAATGGGCCGAAGCCGGGTTCCTGCGGATTCACCGCAGCATCATGGTGAACCGAGCACACATCATTGAAGTTCGGATGTCGGCCGGACGGGCCAGCATCATCGTGCCGGGTCAAGACAACCGAAGCGTCGAACTGCAGGTCGCCCGCCGGCACACCCGGGCCTTGCGCGAGTTAATTGGCGAGCGGTCGCCGTGACCGACGCCGAACCGCCGCAGCGGGTGCGGATCACTAGCTCGAGCGCCACCGCGCCAACGCACATTCGCCGCAGCGTGGGCCAAGAAATCGACGAGTCCACCGGGGTCGGCGAGGTCTATATGCGTTCGCTGATCCGCTCGCAGTTTCGCGCGGCGATCTCGGTGACGATAACCCTGCTATTGACGGTCGCGAGCTTGCCGCTGGTGTTCTTGTGGCTGCCCGAACTCAACGACGTGCGGGTCGGCCCGTTTCCGTTGCCGTGGCTGGTGTTGGGCGCAGCGGTCTATCCGGCCGTGTTAGCGCTCGGCTGGCTTTACGTTCGCTATGCGGAACGAACCGAACGAATCTTCACTTCGCTAGTCCAACCGAACAACCGTGACGAGTCGGCCAAGTGAACCCGACCTGGGGGATTATCGCCGTCGCTTCGGTGTCGATCGCGACCTTGGTGATCGGGGCGTTCGGCCTTCGGCTGAGTCGAACCACCAGCGACTTTTACGTCGCCTCCCGGTCGGTGTCTCCTGGTCTGAACGGTTCGGCGATCAGCGGCGAATACCTCTCGGCCGCATCGTTCCTTGGCGTCGCTGGACTGATCTTGGTCGGCGGGGCGGACATGCTCTGGTATCCGATCGGCTGGACCATCGGCTACTTGTTGCTACTAGTTTTCGTGGCGGCCCCGCTGCGCCGTTCGGGGGCTTACACGATCCCGGATTTCGCCCACGTCAGGTTGCAGTCCTTGGCTGCACGCCGGGTCAGTTCGTTCGTGGTGGTCGCGATCGGCTGGCTATATCTGATGCCACAATTCCAAGGCGCCGGCCTAACCCTGCAGACCGTGCTGGACGCACCGCGTTGGGTGGGTACCGTGCTAGTCGCGGCGATCGTCACGATCAACGTTTCGCTTGGCGGCATGCGGGCGATCACCTTCGTCCAGGCCTTCCAGTACTGGCTGAAATTGACCGCTCTGCTGGCCCCGCTGATGTTCCTGCTGCTGGCTTGGTCCGCCGACGGTCGGCCGCATGCGCCCGCCGTGGACGACTGGATCCGGCCCCTTGGTGACTCCTCGGGCACGCACATCTACTCGGTTTATGCAGTAATCATCGCCACTTTCCTTGGCACGATGGGCCTGCCGCATGTAGTGGTGCGCTACTACACCAACCCCGACGGTCGTGCCGCCCGCCGAACCACCCTGATCGTGCTCGGCCTGCTGTCGGTTTTCTACCTGCTGCCGACCTTTTACGGCGTGCTCGGCAAGATTTACGCCGCCGATCTGATTGCGGCCGGCCGCGCCGACACCGTCGCCTTGGAGTTACCTTCTCGGCTGGTTGCCGGATCCGGCGGTGAACTTTTGACCGCCCTGGTCACCGCGGGCGCATTCGCGGCGTTCTTGTCGACCTCTTCTGGCGTGACGATGGCCATCGCCGGAGTGGTCGGTCAAGCGATCGCCTCCCAAGGACCTGCTCGGGGCCGGATTTCATCGATCGCCGCGCTACGGCTCGCGGCGGTCATCTGCATTCTGGTGCCGCTTGGCTTGGCGCTCGTGAACGAGTCAATCCCGGTGGCGAACTCGGTGGTATTCGCGTTCACCTTGGCCGCTTCGACCTTCTCCCCGCTGCTGATTTTGGGAATCTGGTGGCGCGGCCTGACCGCTTTTGGCGCCATCGCCGGCCTAATCGGCGGTGGACTGGCGGCCGCCACCGCGCCCTTTGTGACTTTGGCGGCCGACCTTGACGGCTGGAGCAAGATCCTGCTCGGCCAACCCGCCGTTTGGTCGGTGCCAACCGGGTTCGCCCTGATGATCGTCGGTTCCTTGCTCACGAAGTCGCGGCGTCCGACGAACGTGGGCCGAACAATGGTCCGCCTGCACACGCCAGAGCGAGTGCAGGTCGACCGAAGGTTCTAGTTCAGACCCGCCGCGAAGTATCGAGTCGGTCGAACGAATCGAGCACTTGTTCCATGCTGGGCTTGTCCATCGCCGCAACCGTCGCGCGGGCCTTGCCTTCGCGCTCTTGGCGAAGGTGGCGCTTGATCGTCGAGGTCGAGCAGCCAAGCCGCTCCGCCAACTGACGACTGGTCTCTTCTGGGTGTGCCTTACGCGCAGCGATCACTTCGTCGTGGTCGACTGGGCCGCCACCGACACGCGCGGTGCCGTACGGGCTCTGGTCGATCTGAACATCAATCGCTAGGTCACGCCGCATTCGCTTGCGCTCAGTCTCGCTGGTGCAGGCCAAGAATCCGGCGACGTCGACTTCGACGACCGCGCGGTAAAGGCAAGCGTCAAGTACTTCACAGCCAGCGCAGCGGCGGTGAGCCGCGGCCCGCTTCTCTTGGTATTCGCGCCACTGTTCGGCGGTGACTTCACGCCGCGACGGTGGAGACAGCAAGTCTTCGTCTTGGTACATCTCCGGCGACATCGCGCACGGGGGGAGTGTTGGCCTCATTGCCAGTCCTCTTTCGCTACTTGTGACCCAGCCTAGAGGTACATTCCGTTGGTGTGGGCCGAAGTAGTGCCTTCGGCAACGTCAGATTGGTCACGTTCGGCCGCGCCAGGCAGCGCGAGCCGCATATTTTGCAGCTGATTTTGTGCCTGCATTTGCTGGGCGTACAGGGCCGCCTGAATGCCGTGGAACAGGCCTTCGAGCCAGCCGACGAGTTGTGCCTGAGCGATCCGCAGTTCAGCTTCGGTGGGCGCCTGCTCATCGAACGTCAAACTCAGGCGTTCTAGTTCAGAAACTAGCTCCGGAGCCAGCCCGTCTTTGAGTTCGTCGATCGACTGATCGTAGATCTCTCGCAGCCGGGCCCGGCTGGCCTCGTCCAGCGGCGCCGCCTTGACCTCATCGAGCAGTTGGCGAATCATGCCGCCGATTCGCATCACCTTCGCGGGCTGTTCGATCAAGTCGGTCAACAGCGTCTGCTCAGTTGCCACCTCGACTGGGTCGCCCTTCGGGTCGATCACTTGATCTTCGCTCATCTCTCAAGCCTAGAAGTCGAGCCGAAACTCTCCTAGGTCAGGTCGAGCACGAGTTTGCCGATGTGCTGCGAAGACTCCAAGATCCGGTGGGCCGAGGCGACTTCCTCAAACCGCACCACCTGATGAACCACGGGCGCGACGCGACCAGACTCGATCAGCGGCCAAACATGTTGGACTAGGCCGCGCATGATTTCGGTTTTCTCGGCCACCGGCCGAAACCGCAAGGATGTGGCCGCGATTGTGCCTTGCTTTGCCAAAAGTGCGCCCAGGTTGAGTTCACCCTTCACCCCGCCCTGCAGGCCGATCACCATGATCCGGCCGCCGCGGGCCAGCGACACTACGTTTTGCGTCAGGTACTTCGCGCCAACGATGTCGAGCACAACGTCGACGCCACCAAGAGACTTACAGGCCGCTACGAAGTCTTCTTCGCGGTAGTTGACCACCACGTCGGCACCAAGTTCGGTTACCGCCGCGGCTTTTGCCGGCGAGCCAACTGTGGTGATCACGGTGGCGCCGAAGGCCTTGGCCAACTGGATCGCCGTGGTGCCGATTCCGCTCGACCCGCCATGGACGAGCAACTTTTCCCTGCGCGCCAGTCTCGCCGTCTGGAACACGTTCGACCACACAGTCGCGAAGGTCTCTGGCACGGCCGCGGCCTGCACTAGCGATAGTCCTGCCGGCACCGCAGCCACCTGACCGGCCGGCACCACTACCTTTTCGGCATAGCCGCCGCCGGTGAGCAAGGCGACCACCCGGTCGCCGACTTTGAACGTCGACACTCGCTCGCCGACAGCCTCAACGACGCCGGAACATTCGAGCCCCAGGATGTCGGTCGTGCCTGGCGGCGGCGGGTAGTGGCCTTGGCGTTGCAGGAGGTCGGCCCGGTTCACTCCGGCCGCGGCGACCTTGATTGCCACTTCGTCCGGGCCAGGTTCGGGAGCCAAAACATCAGCGATCAACAGGTTCTCAGGTCCACCGGGTTCGTTGACTATTACCGCGCGCATGGAGTTAACCGTAGTGACCGGTCACACTGGGGTCATGCGCGTGACGCTCGTTCAGTTGGCTTCATCGACCAATTCGGCTGCAAACAGGCAGCTCGTTCGAGATCGTCTGCAGGCCGTTGGCGATTCAGATCTTGTTGTTTTGCCCGAAGCCGCGATGCACGATTTCGGTTCCGCCAGCCACGATTTGGCCGCCGTCGCCGAACCCCTTGACGGCCCGTTTGTGCAGTTGCTGAGCGAGCATGCGCGTTCACGAAACCAAACGGTGATCGCCGGGATGTTTGAACAAAGCTCTGATTTGCCGTTCAACACCTTGGTAGTCATCGGACCGACTGGCGAATTGGTAACCAGCTACCGCAAGATCCATCTTTACGACTCGTTCGGCTACCGCGAATCGCAGCGGTTGGCACCCGGGCCTATCGAGCCGGTGGTAGTCAAGGTTGCCGACCTGCAGATCGGTCTTATGACTTGCTACGACCTGCGGTTCCCGGAGTTGGCGCGAGCACTGGTCGATCGCGGCGCCGAGGCGCTGGTTGTCCCGGCAGCTTGGGTGGCCGGGGAGAACAAAGTGCACCATTGGCGAACTCTGCTGCAAGCCAGAGCGATCGAGAACACGGTGTGGACCATCGGCGTCGGCCAGAGCGGCGACCGATATTGCGGCCATAGCTTGGTCTGCGATCCGCAGGGAACTATCGTGGACGAGGCCGCCGAATCCGAGGAGCTGCTTTCCGCAGTTGTCAGGCCTGCGGCCGTGAAAGAGTCACGCGAGGTGAACCCCTCGCTCGCCAACCGAAGGATCCGCAGTACGTGAGCACCTCAAGCCCCGGCCGTAGGCGCCTTGATGCCTCAGTGCCACCCGCGTATGAAGTGATCACGCGCAATCCGCGGGTGACTTCCCCTGGCTGGAGCAAGCGGTTGATCCGGGGCACCTTCTTCGCTTGGCTAATCAGCACTTTGCTTGCCTCGACTGCGATCGTCGACGTCGGCGCCCCCAGTTGGCTCTGGCGGCCCGCCGCCGCGGTGCTGCTGGTCTGTTTCACGCTGATCTTGACCCATCGCATCGGCGGGCACATGCGAATTTGGGTGACCTTGGCCTCGGTACTTGCGGTGCTGGCCCTGCTCACCGGCTTGAACACGCTGCTGGCCGCGGCCGCCGGGGCAACCGCGGTGCTTTCAGCGGTTTCGGCCGTGATGTTCACCGAGCCGGCCAATTCGATTCGCAAAGTGCTGCGCGAGTTCGCCGTCTTGTTGACCTTGTCGCTCAGCGGTGCGGTCGGGGTGGCGGCGTGGAATGCCTCGGTGAACGCCCGCCTGTTTGGACTCATCGCAATGTTGGTGGCCGTGGTGTTTGCTCTGGCAACCGTGTGGGGTCTTGGCAAGGGTTTGCACGGACTCACCCGGCGGCACCTCAAACCGCTTTCAGTTATCGCCCTGATTGCCATCGCCTTGTTCTTCTACGGCAGTTTCCTGCGCACTTCCGGCTCGACCGCGATCACCGCTCGACTGGACGAAGTGATCGTTTGGTTCCGCCAGAGTGTGATCGGCGTGCCAAGGCCTTATGAGTTCTTGATCGGCTTCCCTGCGC
>JAPXRA010000034.1:7247-11549 GCA_033813795.1 Aeromicrobium sp.
GCGGTCGCGATACCGCGAAGGCTGGTGGGTCTGCGTGCTCGCGGTTGTGGGCAGCGTGATCGTTACCGTTTCGCTGGTCGACCCGGGCGCCTACCCGAGTTACTTCTTGCTTTCCACGCTCTACAGCGCAATCCTCGGTCTAGCCATCGGCCTCGCGATTCGGGCGTTCGTGATGGCGCCTCGCACCAAGCGTTCGGCGCGGGCTGTGCAGCAGCCGACCCGGTCCGAACCGAAGCGGCTCGCACCGTTGAAGTAGAGGGTGCGACAATCGATGTCGGCGTCATCGCTTCGGCGATGAGCCAGGAGGGGTGCCGGAGTGGCCGATCGGAACCGCCTTGAAAGCGGTCGCTGGCAGCAATGTCAGCCGCGGGTTCGAATCCCGCCCCCTCTGCGTGACTCGCTACCGCCTGGACCGGACGCACCTGATGGTCGCTGCCGGCGTTTGTTTCCTGATTGCTGCGGCGTGTGTGCTGGTAGCTTTCCTCGCCAACGGCGTCGGCCGCTTCGGTGACGCGATTTCTGCAATAGCTGCCGTCTTGGCGGTGGTCTTGATGCTGCTCGCGGCAGTGATCAACCTGCGACCGCCGACGGTGCTCACTCTCGACCCGCAGGGCTTCATCACTCGTGGTCGCGGTGAAAACGTTTCGTGGAAGTCGGTCGAGAACTTCTCCATCGCAGGCAACATGTTGCGGTTCAGCGACACCACCGGAGCTGAGACTGGATATGACCTAAATTTCGTCGAAAAGAACCAGCGCGCCGACCTAATTCGCGAGATCTACGACCGGCTGAACACCGCCAACGGCTACCGCCGGTTCGACCCTTCGTCGTGAAATATCAGCAGCACTAATTCAAAAGAGGCTCCCGGACCAGAAAACTGGTTCGAGAGCCTCTTTCAATTGGCGGAGATAGAGGGATTTGAACCCTCGAGAGGTTTAAACCTCAACCCGCTTAGCAGGCGGGCGCACTAGGCCACTATGCGATATCTCCTAGAACAACCGGTTCAGGATACCGGCCGGGCCCTTCAGAAAACCAATCAGGTCTGACCCGAATCCTTCATGTGTCCTTTTTTCTTACTTTGACCGGACCCGATTACGCCGTTGGACGAGCACACGCTAGACTGACCGATGCCCGCAAGGGCGTGCGCCCGTAGCTCAACGGATAGAGCATCTGACTACGGATCAGAAGGTTTGGGGTTCGAATCCCTACGGGCGCGCTCTTCGAGTAGGAACTTGATCGTCTCTGGGCCTCGGCCGGGAGGCGATCTTTGTTTTAGTTCCGCCCCTGCGGCTCGACCGAGATCGCCGACGATTAGTAACTACTCGTTGTGGGGCCGTAACCGGCTGGCAACACTTTATTGAAACAATGGCGCCATGGCATTCTTGCTGCGCGTCGAACTTCCCGACGTGCCCGGCTCCCTCGGCTCCTTGGCGACCGCCCTTGGTAGCGCCGGAGCCGACATCGAAGCAATCGAAATCGTCGAACACCGATCCGACGGGTTTGCGGTCGATGACGTGCTGCTCGAACTTCCGCCGTCGGTGATGCCCGATGCGCTTATCACCGCCTGCCACAAGCTCGAAGGGGTTCGCGTCCACTGGATCAGCCGGTACGCCGCCGGGGCGAACCTGAGCATGGACCTAGAAGCCGTCGAGTCATTCACTGAAGAGCCAGACCTGGCGATCGAGCGCCTCGTCGATGTGATTCCGGCAACGTTTCGAACCGACTGGGCGCTTGCCGTTTGCCCCGAGGACGACTCGGTTGCGGTCTGTTTCAAGTCGGCCACCGCGCCGGACTTGGTTGAGGACTGCGCCGACTGGCTTTCGATCAACAAGGCTGGCCGACTCGCTGAGATTTCGGCGTGGGATTCCACGGTGCTTGCTGGTTGCCCGGGAGTCACCCGCGGCGGGCTGCGGCTGGTCGTGGTTGTGGGACGACATGGCGGCCCGGAGTTCCTAGACTCCGAGATCGCCCGGCTAAGCCATATGGTCTCGCTGGCTGCCTCGGTGCAAACGGAATCGGACTAAGTAACGCTCGGTTACCCGAATCCTGTCCACGTGAGATAGGTCATTTCGGAACCTGGTGGATCTTCCGCTATTGTCTGCCTGATGAGCACCCCGGAATCCGAGGTCGGTTCGATGCGAATCGGCGTCGTCAAGGAATCCGCGCCCGGCGAAACTCGGGTCGCGGCAACGCCAACGACCGTCAAACAATTGACCGACTTGGGCTACGTCGTCACCGTCGAAACCGGTGCAGGCGCGGCTTCGAGTTTTGCCGACGCCGCCTACACCGCGGCCGGCGCGACCGTCAACGACAAGGCCTACACCTGGTCGAGCGACATCGTCCTAAAAGTCAACGCGCCCACCGACCTAGAAATCGCGCTGCTGCTTGACGGCGCGACCCTTGTCAGCATGATCGCGCCTGCGTTGAACCCCGATCTGGTCGAGAAACTCGCCACCAGGCCGATCACCGTCTTGGCGATGGACGCGGTGCCGCGGATTTCGCGCGCCCAGTCGATGGACGTGTTGTCCTCGATGGCCAACATCGCTGGCTACCGGGCCGTCGTCGAAGCCGCCAACGAATTCGGTCGATTCTTCACCGGTCAGGTCACTGCCGCTGGCAAGGTTCCACCGGCGAAGGTACTCGTCGCGGGTGCAGGTGTGGCCGGCCTGGCCGCCATTGGCGCGGCCTCAAGCCTCGGTGCGATCGTTCGGGCAACCGACCCCCGCCCGGAAGTTGCCGACCAGGTCAAGTCCATCGGTGGCGAATACCTCGAGGTTGTCGTCCCCGATGAGGCCAAGGAAGTTTCCTCCGACGGCTACGCCAAGGCCACCAGTGCTGCCTATGACGCCCGCGCCGCCGAGCTCTACTCCGAGCAGGCAGCCGACGTCGACATTGTGATCACCACTGCGTTGATACCGGGCCGGGCCGCGCCGCGGCTACTCACCGAGGCCGATGTCGCTTCAATGAAGCCCGGCAGCGTCATTGTCGATATGGCCGCCGCTCAGGGCGGAAACGTGGCCGGCTCGGTCGCGGGCGAAAAGGTCGTGACCGAAAACGGCGTAACCATCTTGGGTTACACCGACTTGGCAGGCCGCTTGCCTACGCAGGCATCGCAGCTTTACGGCACGAACTTGGTCAACCTGTTGAAACTGTTGACCCCAGGCAAAGACGGCCAACTCGTGCTCGACTTCGACGATGTCGTCCAGCGCGGCGTCACCGTGGTGCAAAACGGTGAAAAGACCTGGCCACCACCGCCGGTCCAAGTTTCCGCGGCTCCCGCACCGGCGGCTGCGGCTCCGGCACCTGAGCCAGAACCGGCCAAGGAGATCAGCGCGACCACGAAGTTGGCCGGTTTGGCTGCGGCGTTCGCTGCCTACTTCTTGGTGCTTGCGTTTGCCCCGCAACCGCTGCCGCAGCACTTCACCGTGCTGATGTTGGCGATCGTGATCGGCTACTACGTAATCGGTCACGTCCACCACGCGCTGCACACCCCACTGATGAGTGTCACGAACGCGATCAGCGGCATCATCGTTGTTGGCGCTGCCCTGCAACTTGTCACCGACGACCCTGGCGTGCGCATTTTGGCCTTCGTGGCCGTTCTGCTCGCCAGCATCAACGTTTTCGGCGGTTTCGCCGTGACCCGACGCATGCTCAGCATGTTCTCGAAGGACTGACCCGCCATGACCGCCTACAGCGTGGCCACTTCGGCCTACATCGTTGCTGCCCTGCTCTTCATCTTGAGCCTTGCGGGGTTGAGCAAGCACGAAACTGCCCGTCGCGGTGTCATTTACGGCATCAGCGGTATGACCCTGGCTCTGATCGCCACCGTCATTTTGGTGATCGACGGTTCAAGCAGCACTGACGACTGGGTCGGTTTGATCTTGTTGTTCGTCGCAATGGCGATCGGTGCGGCAATCGGCCTCTGGCGCGCAGCCAAGGTCGAAATGACCGAAATGCCTGAACTAATCGCGATCTTGCACTCGTTTGTTGGCCTAGCCGCGGTGCTGGTTGGCTGGAACGGCTACCTCGAGCACCACGCCTTGCCTGGCGCACTGCAAGACATCCACAACGCCGAAGTGTTCATCGGCGTGTTCATCGGCGCGGTGACCTTCACCGGCTCGATCGTGGCTTACCTGAAACTGTCAGCCAAAATGGCGTCCGCGCCGCTGATGCTGCCGGGCAAGAACTTCATCAACATTGGCGCGCTGGTCGTGTTCGTGCTGTTGACTATCTGGTTTGTCATCACGCCAAACATCTGGCTGTTGATCTTGGTGACTTTGGTCGCTCTGGCGCTCGGTTGGCACC
>JAPXRA010000035.1:0-11315 GCA_033813795.1 Aeromicrobium sp.
GGCCCACACATTTTTCCCCGGTACTGGTTTAGGGTGCCAGCCAACTCCCCCAAGGAGTCAGCCGAGCAAGCCAAAACACCATCACCAAGATCGCGATGAACGTCCAGGTGCGCGCTTGCCAAGTGAAAAGTTCAGCCGGGCGCCCACGCAGCCGGCGCAAGAACCAGATGGCCCAAGCGATCGAGCCGACTGCCAAGACGGCCACAGCTAGGAGATTGCTGGAGGCTGCCGCGGCGAAGTCGCCATGCAGCAGCAAGTTCATCGACCGCAGGCCACCACAGCCCGGACACGGCAGTCCAGTGATCGCCTTGAACGGGCAGAACCCGTAAGAGCCCGCCTGATGGGGATCGTAGACGGCCAAGAGGGCCAACGCCGAAGCTCCGGCGGCGCCCACCAGAAGTGGCGCACGGACCAGAGCCCCGCGCGAGGCGGCGGACTCTGTGGTGGAAAAACTCAGTGGTTGTCGCTTCGGTCGACGCCGAAACCGGCCATCGACATGACCTTGCCGAGCGGCAAGGCGCCAACGGTCATGACCACGCCGATGGTGAACACGGTCCAGTTCGGGGTGGGGATCAACGAGATTCCGCCGATGAGGAAGCCAGCGAGGCACACTAGGACTGCAGTCCAGGCAGCTGGGGACGAACCGTGCGACATCTAGGTCACTCCTTGGTGCATTGGGATGTTTGAGTCAAAGCGTACTCGGTTGCTATTGAGTTGGGTCGATGCCGTCGTCCATTGCTCGCCACAAGTCCGCCGGATCGACAGTTTTTGCCGCTGGTGACTCGTAGCGAGAACCCATCGTCGGCCAGCGATGAGCAAACAACAAGACCACGATGCCCAAGCAACCGGCTACCACGAAGGCCGCGGCGGCAACTAGTCGCGCATTCGAGCCGTACCAAGTGACCTCGACGCCCGAAGCGGCCACCGCCGCGAGCGCTTTTTCCATCGCTTCATTGCCTTCGGTCAACACCGATAGGTAGAAGCCGACCGTCGCCGAGGCCGAAACCATCACGGCCAGCAATCGTCGAACGATCGGGCCAGCAGCCAGAACACCGAGCGCAGTAGCCAAGATCACCAAAGCCAAAGCAGCCGCACCTGGCACGATCTGGCTGCCAGTTACGCTCACTTCGACTTCTGGCATCGACGGCGCGCTGACTTTCGTGTGGGCCCAAGTGGCCCGAATTGCCAGCAAAGCGGCCGCGCCGCTGGCAACCAAACCCAAAACTGTCGGCCAGTAGAGTTTTCGAATCATTGGAGTCGGTCCGCGTCGAAGCAAGTGGCCGCGCCGGTGTGGCAGGCCGGGCCGGTCTGCTCGACAGTCACTAGGAGCGTGTCACCGTCGCAATCGAGCCGCACCTCGCGCACCACCTGGATGTTTCCGGAGGTCTCGCCCTTGACCCAGTATTCGTTTCGGCTTCGGCTCCAAAACGTCGACCGGCCACTGGTTAGCGTCCGATGCAAGGCTTCGTCGTCCATCCAACCCAGCATCAGCACGGACTTGGTGGCGGCGTCTTGCACGACTGCCGGGACCAAGCCGGCCTCATTTCGTTTCAACCGAACTGCGATGGCCGGGTCTAAAGAACTCACCTGTTCATTGTGGCAGCCTCGGCTTAGCCGAGTGTTGCTTGTGCCAACCAAGCCGCATGCAGCCGCGAATAGACGCCCGCTTGGTCAACCAGATCACGGTGATGACCGTCTTGAACCAGGCGGCCTTGATCGAACACCAAAACCCGATCGGCGTTTTCGGCGGTGCTCAACCGGTGGGCGATCGTGACACTGGTTCGACCGGCCAGCAGTCGTTCAAGTGCCTGCGTAGCGCGAAGCTCGGTTTGCGGGTCGACCGCGCTGGTGGCTTCGTCGAGCACCAAGATTTGCGGATCGGCCAAGGCCGACCGCACTAGCGCCACCAGTTGGCGTTCCCCGGCCGAAAGCGATTCACCGCGTTGGCCCACTTTGGTGGCTAAGCCGTGCTCCATGCCGGCGAACCAGTCGGCCAAACCCAAGGACTCGATCGCCGCCAACATGTCGTCTTCGGTGGCTGCTGGGTCGCCGTAGCGAAGATTGTCGGCCAAAGAGGCATCAAACAAGAAGCCTTCTTGCGGCACCATCAAGACGTGCGAGCGCAACTGATCGAACCGGACTTGGCGCAGATCAACCCCGCCGAGCAATACCTGCCCCGAAGTGGGGTCCATCAACCTAGTCAACAACTTGGCGAAGGTGGTCTTGCCCGAGCCGGTCTCGCCGACCACCGCTACCTGCTGGCGCACCGAAATGGTCAGATTCACCGCTTCTAGGACGCTCGGTCCGCCCGGATAGTTGAACCACACGTCCGCAAAACTGATCTCGAGTTCGCCCGAAGCCAACTCAGTTGCCGCCGACCCCGGATCAATCACATCGGCGGGAGTGTCCAGCAGTTCGAGCACTCGCCGCCAAGATGCGACCGCGTTTTGAGCGTCGGAAATTACTTGCGTCGCCATTTGGGCCGGTCCGGTGAACAGTCCGGTCAAGAAGATGAAGGCGATCACCGTGCCGACGCTAAGTTCGCCGCCGACGCCCAGCCAGATCCCCACTGCGAGCACCGCAGCGTTCGAGATCCCACCAACTAGAACTGCTGCGGAGAAGGCGCCGGCGGTGATGGTTTGCGCGCGGATGTTGTCGCGGTAGTTGGCCACCACGGCGGCGTCCACCCGCTCAGCGGTGCGCTCTTCGATTCCGTAGGAGCGGACCACGGCGGCCGCTACTACCGGCTCAGCGATCACGGTGAGCATCTGCGCAACGCTGGCGCGCACCTTGTCGTAGGCCGCTGACATGGTCGCGGCCAGCCACCGCAGGCTCAGCGCCAACGGGATGAAACTCACCAAAACCACCAGGGTTAGCTGCCAGGACAAGAACGCCATGACCACAACAGCGACCAGCATCTGACCGACGCTGACGATCATCATGATGCCGGTGAATTGCAGGAACTGGCTGATTTGGTCAACGTCTGAGGTGACTCGCGAAACCAAGGCCCCACGGCGCTGAGTGTTTTGCGTCAGCATCGACAGGTCGTGTACGTGACGAAAGGCCGCGATCCGAAGGTTCGCCAAGCCGCGTTCGCTGGCGGTAAAGATCCTGACTTTGGACCAATAGCCGGTCACGGAGATCAGCAGCAGCACCAAAATCGCCACCAGTACATAGCGGGCGATCAGCGAAGTGTCAACTCCTGTTGGCCCAAATCCTTCGTCGAGGGCTGCTCGGATCACGATAGGTACCACCGAGCCACCGGCCGCGCCAATCACCGCGAGCACCAAGGTGAACCAGATGCCCTCGGTAATTTCGCGGTTTTGCCTTAGCCCGCGGGCGATGACCGCCAGGGCGCTGGCGCGTGTCTGCTTGGGTTCACTCATGGTCTAGCGCCTGCCGTGCTTGGTCGTAGGCGTCAACCAGATTGCGGTAGCGCGCCGAGCGTCGGCGCAGTTCGCTGTCGGTGCCGCGCTCGACGATGGTGCCGCCGTCAACCAGCAGCACCTCATCGGCCAGCGAAATCGTTGCCTTGCGGTAAGCCACTACGAGCATCGTTGGCGCCGGTGTGGCTGCCGCCAAGGCGCGCAGCACACGCTGTTCGACTTCTGGATCGAGGGCGCTGGTGGCGTCGTCGAGCACCAGTACCCGCGGTCGACGCACGATCGCGCGAGCCAAGGCGATTCGTTGGCGCTGGCCGCCAGACAAACTCGTGCCACGTTCGCCAAGTTCGGTGGCTAACCCGTCGGGCAAAGCGGCCACGAACCGGTCAGCCTGCACGAGTCTGAGCGCAGCCCACACTTCCTCATCGCTCAGGTCTTGATCCAAGACGATGTTCGCGCGGACTGTGTCGTCGAACAGGAATGCGGATTGACCGACTAAGGCCAAGGTCTGGGTGAGCGCTTTTTGGGAAAGCTGCTCAACTGGCACACCGCCGAGTCGAATCTGTCCGGCGTCGGGGTCGACCAACCGCGAAACCAGCGAAACGATCGTGCTCTTGCCGCAGCCGGTGGCCCCAACCAACGCGGTCACTGAACCGGCACCGACCTGGAAATCTAAGCCAGAAATGACCGGCGCCCCGCTGGCATCAGGGTGAGTGTAAGTGAGTGATTCCACCTCGATCGAAACCGGATCGCTGCCGGGCACAGTGCTGTTGCCGTAGATCATTTCGTCTTCTTCAGCCAGCACCTTGGTAACGCGAGCGTTGCCGACCACCGCCCGCGGTAATTCGCCGAGCACCCAACCGAATGAGCGGATTTGCATTCCGATCACGGTGAACAAGAAGGCGATCTGCACGACGTCTCCGGCCGAAGCGGCGCCGCTTTGCACCCGCAGCGCGCCGATCGCGATCACCGCCAAGATCGCCAAGTTAGGCAGGGCTTCGATCACCGGATCGAAAACGGCCCGGATTCGACCGATCGAAATGTTCGCGTCGCGCAACTGCTCGCTGGCTTCGGCGAACCTGTCCGTTTCAGCGTTCTCCCGGCCAAGTGACTTGATCACCAAGGCACCGTCGAAGGACTCGTGGGCCACGGTAGAAACGTCTCCGCGCAGACTCTGCGCCGCGGCAATCCGCGGGCCCTGCCAGCGTTGATAAACCGCATTGGCCGCAAACAAAAGTGCAATCACGATCAAGCCGACCAACGTGAGGATCGGATCGGCGAACAACATCGTGGCAACCGCGGCCACCAACATCGCGATCGTGCCAAGCGCCATAGGCAGCGGCATGAACACGCCCCAGGTGGCTTCGACATCGGAGTTCGCGTTGCTCAGCAGTTGACCAGTCGGGTGGCGGTGGTGCCAACGCAACGGCAATTGCAGGTAGCGCCGAGTCACTCGCATCCGGTCGTCGCGCACCAAGCGGAAATAGACCACGCCGCCGAGCAGTCGGCGCCCAATCACTCCGATCGTGCGAAGGACCGCTGCGGCCAAGAACAGGCCGACCCCGATCCAGAGGGCGGCAAGTTGGATTTGGCCAGCGGCCATTGACGGTTCGATCACATGCGTGGTGGCCCAACCCAAAACCCAGGCGTCGGCGACCGTCATCACGCCGAACAGCAGCGACGCCAACGCCGCAATGGTGAACATCCTGCGCTGACGAGCAATACCGCGGCCCATCACGGCGAATCCGCGACGGTTCAACCCCTTAGTCGAATCGGTAGCCAGAGTGTCGAGTTTGGCCCCCGGTCGGCCGGAAACCGACTGACTCACCTAACCACGTGCCCTGCAGCCCGCAGCGCTTCCTTTACCGCCGCGATCGTAAGCGTGCCGAAGTGGAATACGCTGGCAGCCAAAACTGCGTCGGCCCCGGCGGAAACGGCCGCCGGGAAGTGCTCTACTTTGCCGGCGCCACCACTGGCGATCAACGGAACGGTAGTGACTTGGCGCATCGCGCGAATCATTTCGAGGTCAAAGCCGTTGCCGGTGCCATCGGCGTCCATCGAGTTGAGCAAGATTTCGCCAGCGCCAAGTTCGGTTGCCTGCTTGACCCACTCGACCGCGTCAAGCCCCGCCGACTGACGACCGCCGTGGGTGGTGACTTCAAAACCGCTGGGCTGCTCGGGAGCACGACGCGCATCGACGCTGAGCACCAGCACCTGGTTGCCGAACCGGCCAGCGATCTCAGCGATGACTTCGGGGCGCGCGATGGCCGCGGTGTTGATCCCGATCTTGTCCGCACCGGCACGAAGCAACCGGTCCACATCGTCGGCGGTGCGCACTCCCCCGCCCACGGTCAACGGGATGAAAACCTGCTCAGCCGTTTGACTGACAATCTGGATCGTAGTTGCCCGGTCGCCGCTAGATGCGGTGATGTCTAAGAAGGTCAGTTCGTCGGCGCCTTGTGCGTCGTAAACCCGGGCCATTTCCACCGGGTCGCCAGCGTCGCGCAAATCGACGAAGTTGACCCCCTTGACGACGCGACCGCCGTCAACGTCTAGGCAGGGAATAACGCGGACCGAAAGACTCACTAGTTCGCAACCGCCGCTAGCGCTTCAGGCAGAGTGAATGCGCCAGCGTAAAGCGCCTTGCCGACGATCGCGCCTTCGACGCCGATACCGGTCAACGAAGAAATATCGCGCAGGTCCTGCAAGCTCGAAACGCCGCCAGAGGCAACCACCGGCTTGTCAGTTTGTTCACAAACTTGGCGCAACAGGTCCAAGTTCGGCCCTTGCAAGGTTCCGTCTTTGGTCACGTCGGTTACGACATAGCGGGCGCAGCCATCGGCCTCGAGTCGAGCGAGCACCTCAAACAGATCGCCACCGTCTTCGGTCCAACCGCGCGCGGCCAAGGTGCGCCCACGCACGTCAAGACCAACCGCGACCCGGTCGCCGTAGCGGTCGATCGCCGAGCGACACCAGTCGGGGTTTTCCAGCGCCGCGGTACCCAAGTTCACTCGGCGACAACCAGTTGCCATCGCCACGTCCAGCGACTCGTCATCGCGAATACCGCCGGAAAGCTCGACCTTCACGTCGAGTCTGCCAACCACCTGCGCGAGCAATTCGCGGTTGTTGCCTTTGCCGAACGCCGCGTCCAAATCGACCAGGTGGATCCATTCGGCACCGTCGCTTTGCCACTGCATGGCCGCATCCAGCGGTGAACCGTAGCTAGTTTCGGTGCCGAGGGCGCCTTGGACCAAGCGGACGGCCTGACCGTCGGCAACGTCTACGGCGGGAAGAAGTTCAAGAGTCACTCAGTGATCGTATCTACCCGGCTGCGTATTGTTGAAAGGCCATGAGTGAACCGTCCTACATCACCATCCCGCATTCGCGTGCCGAAGACGTTTTCGGTGTGCTCTCGGGAACCTTTCTGGCCTCACTTGGGCTCTACCTGCTGCACGACGCCCACTCGGTGACCGGTGGAGTGGCCGGGCTGTCGTTGCTGATCACCTATCTGGTTCCGTGGTCGCTTTCGACCGTGCTGATTGCGGCCAACATCCCGTTCTTCGTGCTCGCGCTTTGGCTCAAGGGGCCCGTGTTCACGCTCAAGTCGGCAATCTCGGTTGCTCTGTTGTCGGCGTTCGTGAAGTTGCATGAACATCTCCTGCCACTGGCGAGTATCTCGCCGGGCTACGCGGTGTTCACCGGAAACCTATTGGCCGGCGTTGGCATCTTGATCCTGTTTCGCCACGGGGCGAGTTTGGGTGGATTTAGCGTGTTCGCCTTGGTCGCCCAAGAACGCGCCGGTATCCGAGCGGGCTATGTACAACTTGCCCTAGACACCTGTGTGATCTTGGCTGCGTTGTTCGCAGTTCCGGCATCGAACGTACTGCTGTCGGCAGCAGGTGCGTGTGTGCTGAACCTGGTGCTAGCGGTGAACCACCGGCCAGGGCGCTATTTGGCTTAGCGCACGAGCGGCCTAGGCGAAGGTGCTGACCCAGTTCTGCAGCAACTTGATTCCGGCGTCACCGGACTTTTCGGGATGGAACTGAGTAGCCCACAGCGGGCCGTGCTCGACTGCCGACACGAAACGGTCCTGGCCGTAGGAAGTCCAGTTCACCTTCGGCGCAACAAACGCCGTGTGTTCTGGGTCGAGTTTCCAGTTGCGCACGCCATAGGAGTGAACGAAGTAGAACCGCTCGTTCTCGATCTGGTCAAACATCACCGAACCGGGTGCCGGTTCGACGGTGTTCCAACCCATGTGCGGCACTACCGGCGCGTCGAGTTTCTCGACCGTGCCGGGCCACTGGCCGCAGCCGCGCGTTCGAACCCCGTGCTCAATGCCTTCGGCGAATAGGATCTGCATCCCGACGCAGATCCCCAAAACGGGCCGGTTCGCCACCAAGCGCCGGTCAATGATCCGTTCACCGCCAACTGACTTCAACCCGTTCATACAGGCCTCAAAGGCGCCCACTCCCGGCACCAGCAACCCGTCGGCGGCCTCAGCCACCGCGGGATCGCTGGTTAGTTCTACGGTCAGATTGACCGACTCGCCGGCCCGTTCGACGGCCCGAACCGCCGACCGAATGTTACCCGAGCCGTAGTCCAGGACCGCGACTTTGGGCACTACAGCGCACCCTTGGTCGACGGGATTTGGTTGTCGCGCGGGTCAGACTCAATCGCGGCCCGAAGCGCCCGAGCGAAGGCCTTGAACTGACACTCGACGATGTGGTGCGGGTCGCGTCCAGCCAACAAGTTCAAGTGCATGGTGATGCCCGCGTGGTGCGCGATCGACTCGAACACGTGCGAGGTCAACGACCCGATGTAGGCCCCACCGATGATCGCGGTGATCTGGCGTTCGGGCTCGCCGGTGTGTACAAAGTAGGGCCGACCCGAGATGTCGACCACGCATTGGGCGATCGCCTCATCTAGTGGCACCATCGCGTCGCCGTAGCGCCGGATGCCAGCCTTGTCGCCGAGTGCTTGCCTGAGCGCCTCGCCAATACAGATGGCGGTGTCCTCGACCGTGTGGTGGGCGTCAATGTGCAAATCGCCTTCGGCGCGAACTGTCAAGTCAATCAACGAGTGCCGACCGAGCGCGTTGAGCATGTGGTCATAGAAGCCGACGCCGGTGCTGATGTCGCATTTGCCGGTGCCGTCGAGGTTAAGTTCAACCACCACCTGCGACTCGGAAGTCTTGCGCTCGATTCGAGCGGTCCTGTCACTGGTCTGACTCATTTAGGGTCCACCTCCAAAAGTGCGGTACAAAACGCCTGCATCTCGGCCGTCGTACCGATCGAAACTCGCAGCCAACCGTCGGGGCCAACTTCTCGAATCAGCACACCGCGGTCGACCAAACCTTCCCACACAGCGTGACGATCGGGGAAATGACCGAACAAAATAAAATTCGCGTCCGAGTCGGCCACGGTGTAGTTGTGCGCCCTCAACCAGCTCGCGATCTCATCTCGCCGCGTGCGAAGTTCGTCGACTCTTGCCAACAGTTCCTCGGTGTGGCGCAGCGCCGCAATCGCGGTCGCTTGGGTCACGGTAGACAAGTGATACGGCAGTCGCACGATCCGCAAGGCGTCAACAATTGCCGGGTGCGCGGCCAAATAGCCCAGTCGGCCCCCAGCCAAGGCAAACGCCTTGCTCATCGTGCGAGTGACGATCAGTTTTGGATTGTCGGCTAACAACTCAAGCGCCGTGGCGGTGTCGGCCCGGCGAAACTCCGCATAAGCCTCGTCGACTACGACCACGCCGGGGCTAACTGCCAGCACGGTCGCCAACTCGGTTTCGCTAAGGGCCGTGCCGGTCGGGTTGTTCGGCGAAGTCAAGAACACCACGTCTGGCTGTTCGCGTTCGATCAGTTCGGTCGCGGCCGACAGATCGATCGCAAAGTCGTCCCCACGGCGCCCCGCGACCCAGTTCGTGTGGGTGTTTCTGGCGTACTCGGGGTACAT
Source organism: Aeromicrobium sp. (assembly GCA_033813795.1). Taxonomy (GTDB): domain Bacteria; phylum Actinomycetota; class Actinomycetes; order Propionibacteriales; family Nocardioidaceae; genus Aeromicrobium. The sequence continues at coordinate 9,338 of JAPXRA010000035.1, forward strand.
CGAGTAGGTCGGAGCGAACGAAAGCGCCGTTCGGCCGGGTCCGCCGAACGCTTGCAAGATTTGCTGCATGACCTCGTTGGAGCCGTTCGCGGCCCAAACGTTCGCCTCGGTCAAACCGTGACCTAGATAGTTCGCCAGCGCTTGACGAAGTTCGATCGCTTCGCGATCGGGATAGCGGTTCAAGGACGTGGCCGCCTCCCGAACCGATTCGGCAATGTCGGCGGCAACCACAGCACTTGGCCCGTACGGGTTCTCGTTCGTGTTGAGTTGAACCGGTACGTCGATTTGCGGCGCTCCGTATGGGACCTCGGAGCGCAATTCAGAACGAATCGGCAGCCAATCGGGCAGGGTCACCGGTTCAGCCTGACGCTCACCGCTTCGCCGTGCGACGGCAGGTCTTCAGCTTGCGCCAAAGTCACTACCTTCGGGCCAACTTCATTGAGCGCTTCGGCCGAATACGTCACGACGTGCATGTTCTTGCAGAACGCCCGCACCGAGAGCCCAGAGGAGTGGCACGCACAGCCAGCGGTGGGCAACACGTGATTGGAGCCGGCAGCGTAGTCGCCTAGGGACACCGGCGCGTAGGAGCCAACGAACACCGCCCCGGCGTTGACGATCTGCGCGGCAACGGCGCTCGGTTCTTCGGTGTGAATTTCGAGGTGCTCAGCGGCATAGGCGTTGGCCACGTCGATCGCTTGGGCAATATCGCGCACCAGCACCGTGGCCGACTGGCTGCCGGCAAGCGAGGTTGCGATCCGCTCGTGGTGTTTGGCCGCAGGCACTTGAACTGCCAACTGCGCATCAACTAGGTCGGCCAACTTCGCCGAGTCAGTGATCAGCACGCTCGCTGCCAGCGGGTCGTGCTCGGCCTGACTGATCAGATCTGCGGCCACAAACTCCGGATCGGCCGAATCATCGGCGATGATGGCGATTTCGGTTGGCCCGGCTTCGGCGTCAATCGCGACGGTACCTTGCAGATAGCGTTTGGCCGCCGCGACGTAGATATTGCCCGGCCCGGTAATCAGGTTGACCGCTTTGTTCTCTTCGGTGCCATAAGCCAACATGGCCAGAGCTTGCGCTCCCCCGGCGGCGTAGACCTCGCTCACGCCCAAACGGGCGCAGGCGGCCAAGATCGTCGGATGCGGCAGTCCGTCGAATTCGGCTTGCGGCGGGCTCGCCAAAGCAATCCCTGGCACCCCAGCGACCTGGGCCGGCACGGCGTTCATGATTACGGTGCTTACCAGCGGAGCCAGACCGCCTGGAACATAAAGCCCGACTCGTTGCATCGGCACGATTCGACGCTCGACGATCGCGCCTGGTCCAAGTTCGACGGTCACGGTGCGTTCAAGTTCGGCCTCGCAAGTTACTCGAAGCCGCGCGATCGACTCGTCGATGGCCGCCAGCACTTGCGGGTCGATTTCCGCGAGCGCGGCATCGATTGCGTCCTCGGGAACTCGCAAAGTGGCCGGTCGTACCCCGTCGAACCGCTCGCCGGCCTCCAGCACAGCTGCGGCGCCGCGGGTACGTACGTCTTCACAGATCGGCACAACCGCCCCAAGTGCGTGCTCGACATCTACTTCGGCACGCGGCACCGCGTCACGGTAGCCTCCGGATTGGTCAGTTAGATCGAGTCGTCGCAGCACAACCCAAGTCTAGGAGGCGAGCCGGTGCACTCTGCGCGCACATGGTCCCAACCTGTGTCCGCCGGCGTCGTGACCGCGCTAGTGGGGTTCACCTCCTCGTTTGCGGTGGTGCTGGCAGGCTTGCGCGCGGTAGGCGCCAGCGAGGCCGAGGCTGCCAGCGGACTGCTGGCTGTGACCGCCGGATTTGGCGCCCTGGCTGTCGTGCTCTCCTTGAAATACCGAGTCCCGGTGACTTTGGCATGGTCAACACCAGGCGCCGCCCTGCTGGTGGCTACCGGAGCGGTAACCGGCGGCTGGCCGGCCGCTGTGGGTGCCTTCATCGTCGCTGGCGTGCT
>JAPXRA010000036.1:0-11081 GCA_033813795.1 Aeromicrobium sp.
GGCTGCCCTTTCGCAACTCGCGGTTACCGACCGCCCATCCTGCCACGGCTATGACGCAGATCACCACACCGGTCACCCCTGAAAGGCGCGTGGCGAGGGTTTTCGTCCTCGCCAATTGGATCTCTTGAACGATCGTCGCGCCCTGTTTTACCGGCGCCTTTTGCACAATACGCCCGCTCGGGTCGACCACACCAGAGATGCCGTTGGTGGAGGCCACCGCCAGCCAGCGGCCAGTTTCGATCGCGCGAAGCCGCGAGATTGCCCACTGCTGCTGGGGCTGGATCCCTGAGCCGAAGTCCATGAAACTGGCGTTGCTGGTTTGCACGGCCAAGAATTCGGCCCCGAGTTTGACGCTGCCATGCACCGCAGTGTCGTAGGCGATATCCCAGCAGATGGTCAGCCCGACTGTCATTGCTCCAGCAGTGACCACGCCGGGCCGATCCCCGGCGACCATGTCTCGCGGGATGTCTCGATCGAACCTAGGCACGAACCTGCCAAAGGCCGAACGAAACGGCACGTACTCGCCATAGGGCACTGGATACTGCTTTAGGTAGACGTCCTGCTTCGGTCCAGACGAATCGACCAGAACTGAGGCGTTACGGGCCGTGTCGTCGGTTTCGCCGTCAAGAATCGCGCCGACCAGAATCGGCGCCTGCACTTGCTTGGCTAAGTCGGTGACGGTTGCCTTGGCGTAGGCATCGTTGAACATGTCGAGGTCGGAAGCGTTTTCGGGCCAGATCACTAGGTCAACCCGATCTTGGAGTTTGCGGGTTTGGTTCACGTGCAGGTCGAAGATTTCCCCACGCGGCCAGGCGAGGAATTCTCCCGGAGTATTTCCTTGGACGACCGCGATTGTGCGCTTTTCACCGGCTCCGGCGATGCCCAGCGGCAATAGGTAACCGCCGAGGACTAAGCCGACAGCCAGGGCGAGCGCCGGCCAGCGCCGCGTCGTGACCGTCACCACCAGCAGTGCTGCAACCAACGCCATCAGCCAGCTTGTGCCGGTCAGTGAAAGCAACCGAACCCAGCCTTCAAACGGCGTGTCGATCGCGGTGTGGCCAAGTCTTCCCCAAGGGAAACCAGTCAGCGGGAAGGAACCGCGCAAGATCTCCCCCGCCGTCCAAACCGAGGCCGCCCACACCGGCCAGAACCGAGAATGCACCGCCGATCTGAGCGCTAGGGTAATCAGCGCAAGCAGCAGCGACTCGACCAGCACCAGTCCGACCCAAGCCCATTTGTCCACCGCGTTCATCCACCAAATCAGTGGGCCCATGAATCCAAGTCCGAAACTGAATCCAACACCCAAAACCTGCCAGCGCGAAGCGGTCGAAAGCGTTCGGATCAACGTGAACAAACCGGCGAGGCTCAAAACCATGAGCCCCCAGATCGCCAGCGGCTCAAAGGCAGCGGCCGATAGCGCGCCCAAGCCAAGCGCGTAGAGCGCAGGTTTCACAGGCGGACGAGATCGCGGTCGGTGTTGTTCAAAATCTCGATGCCGGACTCGGTGCACACCACGATGTCCTCGATCCGGGCGCCGAACTGGCCGGGCAGGTAGATGCCCGGCTCGATTGAGAACGCCATACCCGGTTCGAGCACGGTGTCGTTGCCGGCCACTATGTAGGGGTCTTCGTGGGTTTCTTGACCGATGCCGTGGCCGGTGCGGTGCATGAATGCCTCGCCGTAGCCGGCCGCAGTGATGATTTCGCGGCCGATCGCGTCGACGGACTCGGCGCTCACTCCTGGCTTGGCGTAGTCGAGTTGCGCTTGCTGGGCGCGCTTGAGTACTTCGTAGAGTTCCAAGTACTTTGGCGCCGGTTCGGCACCGACCACGTAGTTCCGGGTGGAGTCAGAGCAGTAGCCGGCGGCGTTCGTGCCGCCGATGTCGACCACGACCGGGTCGCCGGCCGCGATCACGCGATCAGAAACTTCGTGATGCGGTGAGGCGCCGTTCGGTCCGGACGCAACGATCACAAAGTCAACTTGAGTGTGGCCTTCGTCAACGATCGCTCGAGCAATATCGGCGCCCACTTCAAGTTCGGTGCGACCAGGTCTGAGCCACTCGCCCATCCTCGAGTGCACCCGGTCGATCGCCGCACCCGCTTCACGCAGCGCCACGATTTCGGCGTCGTCTTTTACCGATCGCAAGGCCGAAGTGATGAAGCCACCGAGCGCAAATTCGGCGTCAGGTAGTGCGTCCTGCAGCGCGAACACGCGCGCGGCCCACATCTGGTCGTCGACGGCGACTACGTCGGCTTTCGCCAACAGTTCACCCACCAAGGCGAACGGATCTTCGGTCTCGTTCCAAGTGAGGATTGGCATCGTCACACCAGCGGCTTCAGCTGCGGCCAACTCGAGTTCGGGAACGACGAGTTTGCTGCCGCTGGCTTGGACAACCAAGCAAGTCAAACGTTCTAGTGGAATTGCGTCATAACCGGTCAGGTATCGCAGGTTCGGTCCCGGCGTCACCAACAGGGCGTCTACGCCTACTTCGCCAAGCAGCATCCGGGCACGGTCGAGTCGCTCGCTCATTCCTTGAGGTTACCCACCACAATGTGAACATGGGTCGCCTGCTGCTGTTGGACACCGCCAGTCTCTACTATCGCGCGTTCTACGGCGTGCCCGATTCGTTCAAGGCCGCCGATGGCACCGTGGTGAACGCGCTGCGGGGCATGGTCGATTTTTTGGCGACCTTGCAGTCTCGATATCAACCAACGGCGATCGTGGCCGCGCTCGACGAAGCGTGGCGCCCCAGCTGGCGGGTCGACCTGTTGGCCTCCTACAAGCTGCACCGGGTCGCAGACCAAGCCAATGGAGCCGAAGACACCCCGGCCGACCTGTCGACCCAGATCCCGCTAATTCTGGAAGCCTTGAAACTGGCCGGGGCGACTGTACTGGGTGCACCCGACGCCGAAGCAGACGATGTGATCGGCACATTGGTGCACCGTTGGGCCGGCGGCGTCGATGTCGTGACTGGGGATCGCGATCTGTTCCAACTCGTCGACGATGACCGCGACGTTCGTGTGCTCTACACCGCGCGTGGCGTGGCTAAACACGACGTAGTGGACGCGGCCTGGGTGCGGCAGCGGTTCGGGATTGAACCGGCCCAATACGTCGATTTCGCGGTGATGCGCGGCGACGCCTCCGACGGTTTGCCAGGAGTGCCTGGGATCGGAGATAAAACTGCGGCAGCGTTGTTGGCCGAGTTCGACAATCTTGACCAAATTCAGGCGGCCGCCCACGACTCGGGCAGTTCGCTACGACCACGGGTGCGGCAAAACCTGATCGAGCACGCCGACTACATTGCCCGAGCAAAACAGGTGGTGACGGTGCTGCCAGACCTTGATCTGCCTGAGCCGACACCAGCGAAGCCCATTTCAAAGGAGTTGAGCGAGTTCGCCAGCAAGTGGAACGTCAGCGGTCCGGCCGAGCGCTACCTGGCGGCAGTGGCTAACTCGTGATGCTGCTGTAGGCGATCACTCCGTGGCGCAACTGGTCTAGGGCGGTGCGCGCGCTCTGGCGCAACTCCCCCGGACCGGCCGCATCGGCAATTTGCGCGATCGTGTCGATCAGTTGTTTGGTCGCACGCACGAAGTCACCTGCGGCCATATGCGATGAGTCGAGCACATCGTCAAGGGTGAAGCCTTCGCACCAACGCCAAACCGCTTCTGCGAAACCAAAGTCGGGCCGCCGCAAGAATCGCAGCCGGTGAGAGCGTTCCAGTTGGTCGAGTTCAAGCCACAACAAACCAATCGCTTGGGCGCCTTCAGCGACCTGTTTAGTCGGATAGCGAGGCGGCGGCGCGTCCTCGGCGTTCCTAGTCTCATAGGTCAAGCCGCTGGCCAAGGCCGCCAACTCTGCCGGACTCAGTCCGTCCCACATGCCACGTCGCAGCGACTCGCTGACCACCAGGTCGGCCTCACCGTAAATGCGCTGCAGTCGGGTGCCTTCCTCGGTGACGGCGTCGCCGTCGAGGTAGCCAAGGGCGTCCAGCACCTCACACACTCGGTCAAATTGGCGCGCAACGGTATTGGTGCGCTGCTCAACTCGGCGACGGGTTTGTTCAGTTTCGCGATCGAGTCTGATCAGGCGTTCGGCCCAGCGAGCATGGGATTCTCGATCGGGGCAACTGTGGCATGGGTGGTTGCGCAGTTGTTCACGCAAGGCCGGGATCTGTGGGTCGAGTTCGGCTGGGGCTTCGCGACCGACTGCTGGCCGGTCGCTCAGGTGGCCCGCGCGGATGCGCAAGGTAGATGCCAGGTCGCGCCTGGATTTGGCGTCTCTGGCGTTAAAAGATTTGGGTATCCGCAACTGCATTAACGCTTCAACCGCTACGGGGAAGTCGATCATTGCTAAGCGCCGCGCATGCCGGTTTGAAGTCAGCACCATCGGTCGCGGCCCATCTGGCGCGTCCAAACCTGGGTCAAGCACAACAGCAAGGCCGGCGAACTTGCCTACTGGCACGTCGATCACGTCGCCGCGGTGAAGCTTCGTCAGCGAGTCGAGCGCCTCATCGCGGCGGGCGGACTTTCTGGCCTTTTGCCCCGCCGACTCCAAGTCGCTGAGTTTGCGGCGCAAACTCATGTACTCCATGAAGTCGCCCAACTCACAAGTTGCCGATTCGCGGTAGCCGGATATCGCTTCGTCCGACCGCTTCACTTCGCGAACCAGACCCACTACCGCGCGGTCGGCTTGAAACTGCGCGAACGACTGTTCCAGCAGGCCACGAGCGGCTTCTCGTCCCACTTGATGCACGAGGTTGACCGCCATGTTGTAGGACGGGCGGAACGAGGAATTGAGTGGGTAGGTACGGGTGGAGGCAAGTCCGGCGACCTGTTTGGGCTCCAGTCCGGCCTGCCACAGCACCACGGCATGGCCTTCGACGTCGATTCCGCGACGCCCGGCCCGACCGGTCAACTGGGTGTACTCCCCCGGCGTCAGATCGACGTGCTTCTCGCCGTTCCACTTCGACAACCGGTCGATCACCACCGACCGCGCTGGCATGTTGATCCCTAGTGCGAGCGTCTCGGTGGCGAAAACCACCTTCACCAGTCCGTCGCTGAACAGGTCTTCCACGCACTCCTTGAACGTCGGCAACATCCCGGCGTGGTGAGCCGCGACGCCGCGGCCAATCCCGTCACGGAATTTTTCAAAGCCCAGCACTTCTAGATCTTCAGTTGGCAGGTGCGCGCAGGCTTCGTCGACTCGGGCGTGGATCTGTTCGCGTTCAGCCGGCGAGGTCAGGTTTACCCGGGCTGCCAGCACCGACTCGACCGCTTGGGCGCAGCCTGCCCGGCTGAAAACGAATACGATCGCCGGAAGCAGGGCCTCGGCATCGAGTTTGCTCACCAGCTCGATTCGATCGGGCGTGCGGTGGCGGGTGCGCGGCCGTCGCCCGCCTTTTTCCGGGCGGCGAGTCCGGTTCTTAGCGAACGCTCGATTCCACTGAGCGTCGTCTCGGGCGAGGCGTTCCAGTTCGCGATTCACCGACTGGTTTGGATCGTCGGGCTCAAATAGGCCGTACAGCCGCCGACCAACCAAGACGTGCTGATGCAACGGAACGGGGCGCTTCTCTTCCAAGATCGTGACCGTGTTGCCGCGAACCTCGGTCAGCCAAGCGCCGAACTCCTCAACGTTGGACACTGTGGCCGAAAGCGACACGATCGAGACTGATTCCGGAAGGCCAATGATGACCTCTTCCCAAACTGCGCCGCGGAAGCGATCGGCCAGATAGTGAACTTCGTCCATCACGACGTGCGCCAGACCGTGCAAGGTCGAAGATCCGGCATAGATCATGTTTCGCAGGACTTCGGTGGTCATAACCACCACGGGAGCCTCGCCGTTGATCGTGTTGTCTCCAGTGAGCAGACCGACTTGGTCTTCGCCATATCGGTCAACTAGGTCGGCGTACTTTTGATTCGACAGTGCCTTGATCGGCGTGGTGTAGAAGCATTTTCGCCCGGTGGCCAGCGACAGATGCACGGCGAACTCACCGACGATGGTTTTTCCCGATCCGGTGGGTGCCGCCACCAAAACCCCATGACCGGCAGCCAAAGCTTCGCAGGCTTGAATTTGGAACTCGTCGAGCGGGAAATCGTAGAGTTCGCCAAAAGCTGCGACCTGCGGATGTGTTGGTTCGGCCACGGTCATGGCCAAAGCCTACGGACGATCACTCTGCGATTGAGTCAGGACCTGAAATCGGCGCGGCTTCGTCGTCGGCGACCAAGGTTTCCTTGCGCCGCCTACGTCGATCGGTGAATCTGGCGATGGTCTCCGAAACCAGATACAGCAGCGTCATCGGAATTGCCAGGAACAAGAAGCTCAGCGGGTCGACGGTCGGCGTTGCCACCGCGGCGAACACAAAGATGGCGATGATGATCCACGGTCGAGAACGGACGAGTTGAGCACCGCTGACCGCACCGATCCGGTTCAGCACCACCACAACAACCGGCAGTTGCGCGCCGATACCGAACAGCAGGATCATCCGGATCGCGAACGAGAGGTAGTCCGCACCGTTGACCAGGTTGGTCCAGCCTTCGGGCGCAAAACCAATCAGGAGCTCAATCGCCTTGGGGAACACCCAATAGCCCAAATATGCCCCGCCGAGAAACAACGGCAGGCAGGTCGCGGTCAAAATGATCGCGGCACGCTTTTCGTGCCGGTGCATCGCCGGCAGTACGAACGCCCACATCTGCCACATCCAGACCGGACTCGAAAGCACCAAGGCAGCAATCACGCTCGTTTTTAGCTGGAATTGGAAGGGACCGCCGACCCCACTGACGATGAGTTGGCTGTCAATATCTTTTGCTTCTAGAGCAGGGCGCACCTGTTCATAGGGCGCGGTCAACCAATCGAGGATCTGCGGATAAAACGACCACGAGACCACCAACGCGACCACGATAGCGATCGCTGACTTGACGATTCGGGAACGAAATTCGGCCAAATGAGCCATCAGCGGCATTTCGCCGCCGGGACTCGGGCTGGCTTTATCCTTGGCCGAGGTCTTAGCGCGGCCGAATGAAAGTGCCACTTAGCTCAGGCAGGAGTGTCGTCGCCGCGTTCGGCGATCTCGGCTTGTTCCATTTCCTCAAGTTCCTTGAGTTCAGGATCAATGCCGTCAGATTCTGCCTTAGATTCTTTCTCCCCTTCACGGATTTCAGACTTGAAAATCCGCAAAGCTCGTCCTGAGCCGCGGGCCAATTCGGGCAGCTTTCGGCCGCCGAAGATCAACAGAATGACCGCGAGGATGATGAGAAACTCGGGCCCTCCGAGCCATTGGGGCATGTCGACTCCTTAGTCGTGAATAGTTCCATCGTACGCCGCCAGCGCAGCCGAGGCCGAGCTACTAACCATTTCGGCAAGTTCTTGCGGTTCCAGCACTCGCATCCGTCCGGCCGACCGCAACACTACCCGGCTTAGCCAGGCGTAATCGCTGCCGTAGATACGGGCGGTGATTGAGCCGTCGGCGTTTTCGGCCTGCACTTCAATCGGGTATTCCTCGACCAACCATTTGGCCGAAGCCGAGATTTCGACGAGCGCCGATGGCGTCGAGGCGCCGTACCGGAAAACTTCGGTGTCTAAAGACGCGCCGGAGTGTTCGACGCTCACTTGCTGCGAGGTAACCGTCGCGCTGACGATCCGATCCAGGCGAAAGTGCCGGTCGGCTTCGGCCTGATGGCACCACGCGGCTAGATAGCGCTTCCCGTCGTGATCGAAAACTCTAAACGGTTCGACGTTTCGCTCGGTTTGCTCATCTCGCCCCTCGGTGGCGTAGATCAGCGAAAGCACTCGACCACTCGCCAGTGCCTCGGCAACCGCGGCCTGGACCGCCGGGTCAATATCTGGCGGCCCCTGAACGGCTACCGACTGAGCCAGGTCCAAACCTGACGCTTCGGCGAGTCTAAGCAACGCGCTATCGATGTACTCGGCCTGCTGATCGGTCGCGCCCTGGCGCAAGGCCTGCAAAGCAACAACGAGGGCGGCTGCTTCGCTTCTAGTGATTCGAAGCGGCCGCGGCATGAACTCGGCATCACGAATGTGAACTACGCCGTCGGTTTCGAGCGCGGTGATGTCGAAGTCGATCATTTCGCCGTGATATGTGCCCCACCCGGTCATCATCAAAAGGTCGAGTTCGCGTTGGGCCTGGGCCGTCGTGATCTTGAACTCTTTAGCCAAATCAGCCAGCGGAATGCCCTTGTGCTCCTGCAGATAAGGCACCATCGCCAGCATCCGGACGACCTGCTTTGCCGATGGGTTCATTTGGCGTTCTCCACGATCGTTTGCAAGCGCTGCACTACGGCGTTGCGAAGCTCCTCAGGCCCGATGACCGTTACATCTGGCCCGTAGGAAACGATCTGGTCGGCCAGATCGCCCAACACGCCGAATGCCACCTGGACCTCTTCAAAACCGGTGTCTGCCGGCGCCACGGTCAACGCATGGCGACGCAAACTTTGAGCCTTTGCCTTGGCAATGCGCAACACTGCGGTTTGGTTTGCTTCCTTCGGGTGGAGTTCGTGGGCGAGTTGCCCGATGGCGGCGTCTTGGGGCACTTCGAAGGCACCTGGCTCGCTGATGAACTTGACTTGACCTTGGACCCGCGAAAGCCGAAACAGCCGTGGTGCACCACGGTCTAGGTCGAAACCGCCGACGTACCACCGATCGCGATACGACACCATTGCCCAGGGCTCAAGTTGGCGTACCCCGTGACCTCCCGCCCGGGTCTGGTAGTCAAACTCAATTCGAATCTGCTTACTGGTTGCAGCAAAGACCGCGTCGAAGGCCGGTTCTTCTGCTGACAACCTCGGTTCGGTCATCCGCAAGACCGACGGGTTGATGTCGTTGCCGATCGACTTGAGTTTGGCAAGTGCGGTGGTAACTTCGGCGGTCATGCCCGCGTGATCCCAAAGTTGGGCGGCCAAACCGATCACGGCAGCTTCTTCCACCGAAAGATCTATCTGGGGCAACTCGGCTTCAGAGCGCACGATTCGGTAGCCCTGGATCTGTTCGAAGGGATCGAAAGAACCCAACTCGATTTCAATTCCCAGATCGCGAAGTTCGTTCTTGTCGCGCTCAAACGCGCGCTCGAACGCCAGATCGTTGATTTCGCCGTACTCGACGATCGTGTCGCGGATCTGTTCTTTACTCAAATACTTTTCGGTGGCCAAGAGCGTGAACACGAGGTTCATCAACCGCTCAGTCTTCCGTTTTGCCATGGGCTAAAGACTAACTGGCGTCGAGCAGGTCAATCGCGAAAATAAGTGGTCCGTCGGGACGGTTTTGTTCCTTCGCCGATTGACCGTAGGCGTCGTCGGTGCTGCAAACCAGGATCACGCGGCTGCCGATCGTTTGGCCAACAAGCTTGTCGGTCCAACACGGGATCGCGGCGCCTTCGGCCAAGGAGATCGGCCGTGGACCAGTAGTCCATGATTCGTCGAACACCTCGCCGGCCGGGTACTTCTGGCCGAGGTAGTGAACAGTCACGGTTTGACCGGCCTTGATCTTCTCGCCGTCGCCTTGGATCAACACCGAGACCGACGTCTTGGATACGGACTTATCGGTCTTTGCCGTCTTGACGAACTTCGAAGGCTTGCCGTCCTTGGTGTAGGTGAGCTTCGGCAAATTCGACGGCGCTTTCTTGGCCTTGCCAGTGGCCTCGACCGGGATCTTCGCCAACAGGTCGAACAAGAACACCATCGTGTCGTCCTTCTTCAACCCCAGCGTCTCAGCACTCTGCAGCAGTGCGGCGCCGTCCTTGGCTGGCACAGCAACCAGCACGCGAGAACCGATCTGCTGGCCCACTAGCCCTTCCTTGAAGCCCGGCAGTGAGGTCTTCTCGTTGAGCGAAAGCGTCATCGGGGTCTTGTTGGTAAAGGAGTTGTCGAACTCCTTGCCGGTACGCCCGTTGATTGCGATGTAGTGAATCTTGACCGTGTCGCCGATCTTTACCTTCACGCCGTCGCCTTGCTTTACCACCTTCGACTCGGTCTTTTCGGTGGTGAACTCCGGTGCGACCTTCACCTTGGGCGTTTCGGCCTTCGAAACGGTGATGTCGCCAAAGCCGTCGCCGCCGGAACAGCCGCTGAGTACGAAAGAGATGGTTACGGCTGCGGTGAGCAGAGCGGAACGACGCACAGTAAGACTCCTAGAAAAGGACATTGCCGAGCCAACCTTAGCCATCAAACCCAAGGAGCAACTGAGAGGTCACATCGAATCGATCAGTCGCTGCACGCGATCATCAACAGATCGGAACGGATCCTTGCAAAGGACGGTCCGTTGGGCTTGGTCGTTGAGCTTCAAATGCACCCAGTCGACAGTGAAATCGCGGCGCTGCTCTTGGGCTTTGGCGATGAAGTCGCCCCGAAGTTTCGCCCGGGTCGTCTGCGGCGGAACCGACTTGGCGGTGAAAATGTCCTGATCATTACTGACTCGAGCGATGGCGCCCTTGGCCTCCAACAGGCTGAACAAGCCGCGGTCACGGCGAATGTCGTGGTAGGCCAGATCGAGTTGAGCAATTCGGGCGTCAGACCAAGAAAGGCCGCGCTGGCTGCGGTAACGATCCAGCATTTTGTACTTGATAACCCAGTCGATTTCACGTTCGATCAAACTGAGGTCTTCGCTCTCGATGGCTTTGAGGGTGCGTTCCCACAGGTCCATCGCTCGATCGATTGTCGGGGTGTGCAAACCATGGCGATCAACAAACTCGGCGGCCTTGCCGAAGTATTCGGCCTGGATTTCCAGGGCAGATAACTCGCGGCCGTTGGCAAGTTGAACCTTCTTGCGCCCGGTCATGTCGTTTGAGATTTCGCGGATGGCGCGGATTGGATTTTCCAAGGTCAGGTCGCGCATCGGCACGCCACCTTCAATCATCCGCAAGACCAAGTCAGTGGTGGCCACCTTGAGCATCGTCGTGGTTTCGGCCATGTTTGAGTCGCCGACGATGACGTGCAGGCGGCGGTAGCGCTCGGCGTCGGCGTGGGGTTCATCTCTGGTGTTGATGATCGGCCGCGAACGGGTCGTGGCACTGGAGACGCCCTCCCAGATGTGTTCGGCGCGTTGGCTGACGCTGAACACTGTCCCGCGCGGCG
>JAPXRA010000037.1:0-10946 GCA_033813795.1 Aeromicrobium sp.
CGGCAAGATCTTGTTCGATGCTGGGGTAGTCAAGTCCTCGGAGGCCTACTACCAACTGAGTTTGGTTGACACTCGCGCGCAGTCGGTCCAGCCGGGCACCTATCGGCTGCGAAAGCAGATGTCGGCCGAGGCGGCGTTGACTGCACTGGTTGATCCGTCTTCAAGAATCCAAGCCAAGTTCACGATTCCCGAGGGCTCTCGAGTAGGTCAGATCGTAAAGATCATCGCCAAGAACTCCGACCTGAAGACCAAAGATTTGAAGGCGGCCTTAGACAACCCCGAGTCGATCGGACTGCCGGATTTTGCCAATGGTAATCCTGAGGGTTTCCTCTACCCGGAGACCTACTTCGTCGAACCGGGGGAGACCGCAGAAGATGTGCTGTCGCGGATGGTCGAACAAACGCTGACCGTAATTGAGGACCTGCAGGTCGAACAACGCGGCGCGGAGTTGGGAATGACGGTCGAGCAGATCCTCACCATGGCCAGCATCTTGGAGTACGAGGGCCAGAACCCCGAGGACTACGCGAAAATCGCGCGGGTGCTGTACAACCGGATGGAACAGGGCATACCGCTGCAACTAGATTCGACCGTCTCCTACGTCAGTAAGCGCGAAGGTGACGTCTGGACTACGGCCGAAGAACGAGCGAACCCGTCCGAATACAACACCTACCAGCATCTTGGTCTGCCGCCAGGTCCGATCGGTTCGCCCGGTTCGGCGTCGATCGAAGCCGCGCTCAACCCGGCTGAGGGCAACTGGCTGTACTTCTTTGCTACCAAAGATGGCGCAGTGATCTACAACGAAGACTTCGGTCAGCACGTGGCTGACTGTCAGGGCGAATATGGCGCCGGATCTTGCGGTGGCTGAGATGAAGTGTGCAGTCCTCGGTTCGCCAATTTCACATTCGCTTTCCCCGGCGATGCATCGCGCTGCCTACGCAGCCTTGGGCCTGGCCGGCAGTTACGGCTCATTTGACGTTGGCGAAGGAGAACTTGCCCACTTCTTGGCTGAGCACGCAAATTGGCGCGGCTTTTCGGTGACGGCCCCGCTGAAGCGAGAAGCCGCCGAGTTGGCCGTGCAACGAGATCAGATTGTGCAGACGCTCTCGGTGGCCAACACTTTGGTGGCCACCGAAGAGGGTTGGTCTGCTTACAACACCGATGTGCCCGGCGCCGCGAATGCGCTGCGGCAAGTCCACGAACAGTCGCTGCGAACTGTTCGGATCCTCGGTGCCGGCGCGACGGCGGCATCGCTGTCGTTGGCGGCAAAGCAACTTGGCGCCGAGTCGGTCGAGTTGCGCGTGCGCGATTTGGCCCGGACGAAAGAAACGGCGGCCGCAATTGAACGCCTAGGTCTGGACGTTTCGCTAGTCGAGTTGTCGGTCCCGGTCACCGAATCGACCGAATTGCTCATCTCAACCATTCCCAGTGCCGCGCTGGCCGGTCGCGAGCATGAGTTCAGTTCCTCGGCCGCAGTGGTTTTCGATGCGATTTATCACCCTTGGCCGACGCCGCTAATGCGCTCAACCCAAGCAGACGGCCGACCGCTCGTGACCGGACTGGACTTGCTGGCGCATCAGGCGGTGCTGCAGGTCGCGTTGCTGACCGGAATGCCGGTCGATCCACAGATCCTGCACGATGCGGCCATCGAAGCGCTGTCGAACAGATAGCCTGCAGCGGTGACGACCGAACTCCTAGCGCTGCTGTGTGCGTTGGCGGCGGCCCTAGTGGCCGCGCTTTCTGCGCGACTGTTGGCCGTGTTGCCCGAACCGCCCGGTGAACCCGAGCCGGACATGCCACCGAAAATCTTGTACGCCGAACTGGGCAAGACGCCCGGCCTGTGGTGGAAGTTGGCGATCCCGGCGGCGGCCTTGGGCGCTGTTGCCGGCCTTCGGTTAGAGCACCCCGAACTTTTGGGTGGCTGGATCCTGCTTGCCGCGGCCGCGCCCGTGCTGGCGTGGGTGGACTGGAAGGTGCACCTGCTGCCGTTCTTGATCGTCGCGCCGCTGTACTTGCTCGTCTGGGTTTGCACCGGTGTCGGCGCACTGCTGTTGGGCGACCTTTCGGTTTTGTTGAGTGCGCTTTGGGGGAACCTGGCCATCTTCGGTTTCTATTTCGTGCTCGGCGTGATCGGACCGATGGGTTACGGCGATGTGCGCTTGTCGGCCGTTTTGGGCGTGGCGCTTGGCCCACTTGGCTTCATCGTTGCCTTCTATGGGGTGTTCTTTGGCCTGCTGATTGGCGCAGTTGCCGGCATCGTCTTGGTGCGCGGCAAACTCGGCTCCAAGACTCCGATCGCGTTCGGTCCTTATCTGCTGGTTGGAGCCTTTGCAGCCTTGTTGCTGTGAGGTGAGAGAATCGGCCTTATGCTTCGTTGGTTGACGGCCGGAGAGTCTCACGGTCCCGCACTTGTTGCCACTCTTGATGGACTTCCCGCTGGCGTGGAAGTTTCCAGCAAGGAAATCCAAGCCGCACTCGCGCGGCGACGACTCGGCTATGGCCGTGGCGCGCGGATGGCGTTTGAAGCCGACGAACTCGAGATCATCGGCGGAATTCGGCACGGCCGCACTCTCGGCAGTCCGATTGCGCTGCGCATTGGCAACAGCGAGTGGCCAAAGTGGGAGCAAGTAATGGCCGCCGACCCGATTGACGCCGAGACTTTGGCGGGCCTGAAGCGAAACGCGCCGCTGACCCGGCCGCGTCCGGGCCACGCCGATCTGGCCGGTATGCAGAAGTTCGACTTTGACGAGGCGCGGCCGATCTTGGAACGTGCCAGCGCCCGCGAAACCGCAGCCCGGGTTGCCTTGGGTGAAATCGCGGCTCAGTTCATCGCGCAAACCACCGGCGCCACGATCGTCAGCCACGTGGTTGAACTAGGAACCGTCAAGGCCCCGGCCGGAGTTTTGCCGACGCACGCCGACGTTGAACGGCTAGACGCCGATCCGCTTCGCTGCTTCGACCCTGCTACTTCCGAAGCGATGGTCACCGAGGTTGACGGCGCCCACAAGGACGGCGACACCCTCGGTGGCGTCGTCGAAGTGATCATCGAAGGTTTGCCGCCCGGACTCGGTTCGCACACTCAATGGGATCGCCGGCTCGACAGTCGCTTGGCAGCGGCGCTGATGGGAATTCAGGCGATCAAGGGAGTAGAACTCGGCGACGGCTTCGAATTGGCGCGCACTCGCGGTTCGCTGGCCCACGACGAGATTGTCGGCACTGAGGATGGCATTCGCCGGGTTTCTGGCCGAGCCGGCGGAACCGAGGGCGGTATGACCACCGGCGAGTTGCTGCGGGTTCGCGCTGCGATGAAGCCGATCGCAACCGTGCCACGCGCCTTGCGAACGATCGATGTGCAAACCGGTGAAGCGACCACCGCTCATCACCAGCGTTCGGACGTTTGCGCCGTGCCGGCCGCCGGCATCGTCGCTGAAGCGATGGTCGCCTTGGTGGTTGCGGACGCGATTTGTGAGAAGTTCGGCGGCGACTCGGTCGGGGAAACCAGCCGAAACGTCAAGTCCTACCTAGAAAACCTGAGGTACCGGTGAAGCCGGTAGTGGTCGTCGTTGGTCCGCCCGGCGCGGGTAAAACCACGGTCGCGCAGTTGATCGCGGAGCGACTGAACGTGGCTGTACGCGACACCGACCAGGACGTAGTGGCGGCTGAAGGTGAATCGGTTCAAGACATTTTTGTCGGCCGCGGCGAGCCAGTCTTTCGCGAACTCGAGGCTGCGGCCGTGGCTCGGGCGCTAGTCGAGCACGACGGCGTACTTGCCTTGGGCGGCGGCGCGGTTCTGGACGCGCGCACCCAGGCGCTCTTGGCAGATCAGCAAGTGCTCCACCTGGACGTCGGATTGGCGCAGGCTGCCGCTCGAGTCGGGATGAACTCGGGCCGACCACTGCTACTGGGAAATGTGCGCGGCCAACTGAAGGCGCTAATGGATCAGCGCCGCCCGATCTACAACCAAGTCGCCACGTTCACGATCGACACAAACGACCTAACTCCAGCCGAAGTGGCCGAGCAAGCGATCAGTCTGCTTGGCCTGAACGAGAACGCCCAGTGACCCGCAAAGTAGCCGTCGACACGGCGCAACCATACGAAGTCCTAGTCGGACACGATTTGGTGGCTGATTTCGCGGCGCTCGTGCCAAGTGACGCCCTGCGAGTGGCGTTTATCCACGCCGAACCGGTGGCTGACTACGTTGCCAGGTTGGCCGCTGAACTCAGTGACCGTGAGATCTTGTTGATCCAGGCTCCCGCGGGCGAGCAAGCCAAAACCGTGCAGTTTTTGGCTCACTGCTGGGACGAACTTGGCGCGGCCGGTTTCACTCGGTCCGATCTGATCGTCGGCGTGGGCGGAGGAGCCACCACCGATTTGGCCGGGTTCGTGGCCGCTAGTTGGCTGCGTGGCGTCCAGTTCGTCACCGTGCCGACCACAATCTTGGGAATGGTGGATGCTGCCGTCGGCGGCAAGACCGGTATCAACATCGCAGCCGGTAAGAACCTCGTCGGAGCTTTCCACGAACCGATCGGCGTGTGTTGTGATCTAGCGAACCTTGAGTTGCTGCCTCTGGCTGAAGTGCGCAGCGGAATGGCCGAAGTGGTCAAGTGCGGATTCATTGCCGATCCGTCGATCTTGACCGACATCGAACAAAACCCGAGCCGGGCACTGGATCCAAGCGACGACCTAGTCGCCGACTTGATCACCCGCGGGATCGCGGTCAAAGCCAAGACGGTCGCGGGCGATCTACACGAAACCGGCGCCGATGGAGGGGTTGGTCGCGAAGCACTCAACTACGGACACACCCTCGGGCACGCGATCGAACGGCACGAGAACTACCGAATGCGTCACGGTGAGGCAATCAGTATTGGCATGGTTTTTGTTGCCGAACTGGCTTTGCGAGCCGGTCTGATCGACGAAGAGTTCTTGGCTCGGCAACGCGCGGCCCTCAAACTCCTCGGGCTGCCGACCAGTTATCACGGCGCTAGTTTTGAGCAAATGATGGCAGGGATGAGGCTGGACAAGAAGACGCGCGGCTCTCAGCTGCGGTTTGTCGTGCTGAACGGCTTGGCCAGGCCGACGGTGCTGGCCGGCCCGGCAGAATCGGATTTGGCAGCGGCTTGGGACGCCATTTATGAATGAGCCGAGCCGGATCGCCCGCCTACAAGACCTGCTGACTGCGGCCGGGCACAGCGCCATCTACGTCTCAGACCTAGTGAACCTGCGTTATCTGACCGGCTTCACTGGCTCAAATGGTGCGCTTTTGCTGCCGATCGACGGCGAACCACTGTTTCTCACTGACGGGCGCTATCGCCAACAAGCGACCGAGCAGTTGGCCGCTGCCGGACTTGGCGAAGTCGAACTCGTGATTACCCGTGACTTGATCGGAGTGGCGATTGGACGCGCACCGGCCGACTTGGCTGCTGAAACCCATCTGATTGACGTAGATTCTTGGCAAAAGCTCGATCGGCCCGAACCGGCCGGTCGGCTGATCGAGCAACTGCGTGAGCATAAGGATCACACCGAGATTGCTGCGCTTCATCAAGCCTGCGCAATTTCGGTGCAGGCGCTCGAGGATCTGCTCGCCGGTCCCTTGCTTGGCCGCACCGAACGTGAGGTTGCCCGAGACCTCGAATGGCGAATGCTTGAATTGGGCGCCGAAGACAAGGCGTTCGACACAATCTTGGCCGCAGGCGAACACACCGCCATCGCCCACCACGAGCCCACCGACCGACAGTTGCGTCGCGGTGACCTGCTCAAGATTGACTTCGGCGCGAAGGTCGACGGTTATCACGCCGACTGCACTCGCACCGTGGTCCTCGGCAAAGCTCAAGACTGGCAGGCAGAGATCTACGCGGCGGTCAAACAGGCCCAACAGGTCGGCGTTGACCGGCTTCGACCGGGCAACTCGATCAGTGAAGTTTTCACCGCGGTGACCGAATCGCTTGGCCAAAGCGGCTGGCTGGAATACTTCACCACCGGCCTCGGCCATGGGGTTGGGCTGCAGATCCACGAGGACCCGTACTTCGGCGCGAGCGATCAGAGTAGACTAACTAGCCGCACCGTTTTGACCATGGAGCCGGGGATCTACCTTCCGGGTCGTGGTGGGGTGCGCATCGAGGACACGGTCCTTGTCACTGAACTAGAGCACGGCGGCGAACCCGAAGTGCTTACCGACACGACGAAAGAACTTCTGGAGATCGACTGATGGCAACCACGAACGACCTGAAGAACGGCATGGTGCTCAACATCGACGGACAACTGTGGTCCATCGTTGAGTTCCAGCACGTAAAGCCAGGTAAGGGCCCGGCCTTTGTCCGCACCAAGATGAAGAACGTCGAGTCCGGCAAAGTTGTCGACAAGACCTTCAACGCTGGCACCAAGGTAGAAACCGCCACCGTCGACAAGCGCGATATGCAGTACCTGTACAACGACGGCACCAACTACGTCTTCATGGACATCTCGACCTACGACCAAATCGAGATCGCGCCCGAGGCGATGGGCACGGCGACCGACTACTTGTTGGAGAACCAGAACGCCACGGTTGCCACCAACGAAGGCCGGGTGCTCTACGTGGAACTACCGGCCTCGGTTGAACTCTTGGTTCAGCACACCGATCCGGGCCTGCAGGGTGACCGCTCCAGCGGCGGCACGAAGCCGGCAACGCTGGAGACCGGCAAGGAGATTCAGGTGCCGCTGTTCTTGGAGTCTGGCGAGAAGATCAAGGTCGACACCCGTGACGGCAGCTACCTCGGTCGCGTGAAGGCCTGATGGCCGCTCGCACCAAGTACCGCAAGCGGGCGTTGGACATCATGTTCGAGTCCGAATCGCGCGGGCTTGCGCTCGACGGCACGCTGGCCGATCGCCTCGAAGTCAACGACCCGCCGGTCAACGCCTACACGGTGAGCTTGGTCGAGGGCGTTGCGGCCAATGCGGCGCGCATCGACGAACTGCTGGAAAAGCACTCGCACGCTTGGCCGCTAGAACGGATGCCGGCAGTCGACCGCAATCTGTTGCGGATCGGCGTCTACGAGGTTTTGTGGGCCGAGGACGTGCCCGATGCGGTAGCGGTGAGCGAAGCGGTCGAGTTGGCCACCGAGTTGTCTACCGACGAGTCGCCGAAGTTCATCTCGGGCCTGCTGAGCAAGATCATCGAACTGAAGCCGACGCTGCTTAGCTGAACAGCCCAGCGCCGATCGATTGACCGGGTTTTACTCCGGGTGCGATCGCGAACAGCGCCGAGCCGATGTGGCGGATGTACTCATTGAGCGCATCGTTGGCCAATGACCGTTGCACGTCGATGAATTGCTGCGGGGAACGCTGAAACGAGAGGAAAAACAGCCCGGCAGAGATCTGGCCTAGGTTGTTGTTTCCTTCGACGAAGTTGTAGCCGCGGCGTAATAGTCGTTGGCCACCGTTTTGCTCCGGGTGCGCGAGCCGCACATGCGAGGTCAACGGCATCACCGGGCCGGCCAGTTCGGTCGAAGCCATCGCAAAATCCGGCTCGGTGAACTCTGTTCCGCCAGAAAGCGGCGCACCTTTGCCCTTGTCGCGACCGAAGATCGCCTCTTGCTCACCTAGGCGCACCCGGTCCCACGACTCGATCAGCATCATGATCTTTCGGGCCACGAGGAAAGTGCCGCCATTGAACCAGTCCTGATCGGACTGCTCTACCCAAACCCACTTGGCCAGGTCTTTGCTCTGGTCGTTGAAGATGTTGGCGGTGCCGTCTTTGAAACCGAACAGGTTCCGGGGAGTGTCCTGTGCCTTGTCGGTCGCCGAGGTGCGGCCGTAGCCAAGTTGCGTCCAGCGAATCTGGGCGGTACCGAACGCTATGCGCGAAAGGTTTCGGATCGCGTGAACTGCTACCTGCGGATCGTCTGCGCACGCTTGGATGCACAAGTCGCCGCCGCTGAACTGGTCCTCGAGTAAGTCGAACGCAAACGACGGCAGTTCGACCAGTTCCTTTGGTCGTTTTTTCGCCAAACCAAAGCGGTCATCGAACAGTTTTGGCCCGAACCCAAAAGTCAGCGTCAGGTTGTTTGGGCCAAGGCCTAGTGCCTCGCCGGTGTCGTCCGGCGGCTTGTGCTCGCCGCCGCCGGTAGCCCCTTCTGCGGTGACGTCCAGCCCTTGGGTCAGCCGATTCGCTGCAGTGGTCCAGTCGGCGAGCAGTTCTTGCAGATCAGCGCGGGTGGCAGTCGAAGTCAGATCGAAGGCGGCGAAGTAGAGGTGTTCTTGAGCTGCGGTGGTGATGCCTGCCTGGTGCTTACCGGCGAACGAGACTTTGCTGCTGCCAGGATCGCTCTGTTCGTCTCGCGCGATTGCGACGCTGCCGGCCACGCCAACTGCGCCAGCCGCGCCGGCCGCGCCGATCAGTCCCAAAACTGACCGGCGCGACAGGCCAGACGTGGTCG
The DNA here is from genome assembly GCA_033813795.1 of Aeromicrobium sp. Taxonomy (GTDB): domain Bacteria; phylum Actinomycetota; class Actinomycetes; order Propionibacteriales; family Nocardioidaceae; genus Aeromicrobium. The sequence goes on from JAPXRA010000037.1 coordinate 8,409, forward strand.
ACTCGGGGTTCGTCATTTGCTGCTGAGCACCGTGTCGGTTAGTTGGGAGAGCGGTTCGCTCAGCGCGTTCAACTGGGCGCCAAGTTCGTTGCGCTTCGCTTGGTTGACGGTGTCGTAGGAGACGAAGCCGTCTTGGTAGTTGCCGTAGCTGGCTAGGAGCTTTTCCATGGCGGCGAACTGCTGGTCGAGTTCGGTGACCAACTCGTTGGCTTCGGTGCCCTTGGACTCGGCGATCGAACGCACCGACTCGAACGCGACCTTGGCACCTTCGACGTTGGCGTAGAAGTCGTAAAGGTCGGTGTGGCTGAACTCGTCTTCTTCACCAGGCAGCTTTCCGTCCGGGGCGGCGACCTCATCGAGCAGGCCGATTGCGCCGTTGGTGATGTCGGACAGGCTCAAGGAGAAGTCCTTGCTGCTTACCTTTTCGTTCAGTGCCTTGACGTCGGCGACAAGTTGGTCGCCCACCTTCTTGCGACCGGCAGAGCTAAGCGCACTGAGTTTCTCGTCGGGGTAGTTCTTGCGGGCTTCATCGAGCCACAGATCCATTTCGATCCGGTGGAACCCGGTGAACTCCAGGCCTTCGGCTTCGGCGCCGGGCTTGCGGTAGTCGATGCGCGGGTCCAAATCGCCGAACTGTGCTGCAGTCGGCTCGATCCGTTCATAGCTGATTCGCGCGATCGGGAAGAGTTGACGGGCCAAGTCGTCATCGCCATCTTGGTAGGCGGCGACAAACTTCTCCACCTCAGTCACCAAGCGGCTCGCTTGATTCTTGGTGTAACCGGTGTATGCGGCCACGGCAGCATCGGTGGCTTCCTGGGCGGAGGCGTCGACCGCAACGTCTTGGCCAGTGACGGTGAACTTCGCTCGGCCGACACCTTCGCCGACCATGCCGGGTTTGCACTCGGTGAAGTAGGAGCCGGGCTGGGCTTGGATGGTCAGGTTTCGACTGGTGCCCGCGGCGATGTTCTCCACCTCGCCGATGATGCTCAAGCCGTCTTCGCCAAGCAGGTAGAACTCGGTGATCTTCTTGCCGTCGTTCTTGACGTTGAACGTCACGTTCCCGCTCGTGGCGCTGCCGGCAGTGACTTTGCAGCCGTCGGCCGTACTGGAGACGTTGATCGTCTGAGCCTGGTCGGAGTCGGCGTTCTTGACACAACCGCCGAGCGCAAGGGCAGCAACCCCGGTGGCAACGGCGAGGGGACGAAGGTTCATTTGGTGAGTTCTGCTTTCTGGGTTGGGGCAACTGCGGGGCGGCGAGTAGTTCGCCAGTAGAAGAATGACACCACCGACAGGTAAATCGCCCAAACCATTAGTTCGAGCCGAGTCATGTCGGGGGAGAAGCCGATTGTGCCCTTTACGAGAGCGGCCGGCAGGCCGGATGGGTCAATGGTGCTGCTGAGTTGGAATGCCCAGCCACTTAGCCACAGCGTGCTGTCGGGTGTCCACGGACCGGGCAATACGGCGGCTTCCTGCAGGTCGTGGATGCCGTAGGCCAAGATGCCAGCGGCCACCACGATCAGCAAGGCGCCAGTCCATTGGAAGAACTTTGCCAGATTGATACCGATCATGCCGCGATAGATCAGCCAGCCAAGGAAGGCTGCGGTGAAAAGTCCCAGCAACGCGCCGACCCAGGCCAGGGGAGCGTCACCACTGGAGCGCACCGCGCTCCAAAGAAAGAGCGCGGTCTCTAGACCTTCACGGGCGACGGCAACAAAACCGACCGCCACCAGACCCCAGCCTGGCCCGTCGAGTTTGAGGTCAATCTGGTGTTCCAGTTCGTGTTTGAGTCCGCGCGCGGCCTTGGCCATCCAAAAGATCATCCAAGTTACCAACGCCACCGCCAGGATCGACAGCGTTCCGCCGATGATTTCCTGGGCCTGGAACGTCAGACCGTAGGTGCCAAACGTAAGCAGCGCGCCAAGGGCCAGCGAAAGCGAAATGGCGAGCGCTACCCCCAGCCAAATGCGAACTACGACGTCGTCGCGGCCGATCTTCTTGACGTAGGCGATCAGAATGCCAACCACAAGAGCGGCTTCGAGCCCCTCGCGCAGGCCGATAAGAAATGTTCCGAGCATGATTCACTTTCCTGAGGCCGACCTAGATACTTAGGACAGCCTCAGCAAAGATACCGCATCGGGTCAGAGGCGACGCACCCGATAGTTGCTGGTCCAGATCTTTTCGCGCTTTACCGATTCGCCCGAACGCGGCGCGTGCCAGATTTTGCCCTTACCGGCGTAAATCCCGATGTGGTAGTAACCCGAGCCGTTGGTGAAGCCGATTAGGTCGCCCTTGCGCTTCTTGCTTTTCGGGACCGCCCAGCCTTTTCGCATCTGGTCGCCGGCGATGCGGGGGAGATTACGCTTTACGGACTTCTTGACCACGTAACGCACATAGCCAGAGCAATCGAACCCGGACGGACTCGTGCCGCCCCAGCGGTACGGCGTGCCTTTGTAGCGGGCGGCGACCCGGACGATCTTGTGACGTCGTTCGACGGCGCGCTTCTTCTTCGCGGCGCGCTTTTGGGCGGCGGTCTTAGCC
>JAPXRA010000038.1:0-9398 GCA_033813795.1 Aeromicrobium sp.
CTCCGGAGTTGGTGTCTATTCGGCCTTGTCGATCGACTTGATTTCCACGATGAACAGCAGGTCCTTGCCGCCGAGTTCGTTCTCTGCGGAGGCCTCTTCGCCGTAGCCGTACTTGGCCGGGATGGAAATCATCACCGTGGTGCCAACCTTCTGGCCGACCACGCCGGCCTTGAATCCTTCGACGACCTGGTTGGTGTTCAACTGGGCGGGCTGACCATCCTTGGCCCAGGTCTGCTGGAAGATCTTGCCCTTGTCTTGCCACGTGCGGCCCTGGTAGTTGACCGTGACCGTGTCCCCAGCGGCCACTTCGTCGCCGGTGCCCTCCTTGAGCACCTTGACCGAAACTTCCTTGGGTGCTTCGCCACTTAAGGTCAGCACCGGCTCGCCGGACTTCTTGAAGGTCACCTTGGGCGCGCCGGTATTCCAAGCGGCTGGCTTGACCGGCTTCTTCACGCCCAAGACGTCGGTGACGATGACCAGCGTGTCGGTTGCCTTGATGTCCAAGGTCTCGTAACCCTGGTCGCCATAAACGTCCTTGGCGCTGACGGCGGTAACTACCCGCGAGCCGATCGGGACACATTCGATGCCGGCCCGGAAGGCCTCGAAGGTGTTCTTGTCGCCGGCGGTCAGGGTCGCTTCTTCACTAAGCGCCTGCTTGCCGTCGCGGCCGTTGAAAACCGTGATGACAGCTTCGACCTGGGCACCATCGGTGGTGTGCTTGCCTTCGCCTTCATCCAAGATTGTGCGCTGCAAGTTGTCGCTTTCGACCTTCATTGGTTGCTTGAACTTCGCCTTCGGCTCAGTCTTGCCGAACTTGCCGGTGACTTTGACTGACTTGCTGGCCGAGCCAGACTCAAAAGTCGGGCAGTCTTTGGCCGGTTTGTCGGCAGCATTTGAGCCGCAAGCCGAGAGCGTGGCAACGGACAACATCAACACAGCAGGGACGGTGAGCAAGCGCCGCATTCTGTTCTCAATTCTTCGGGGATATTAGGCAGCAGTAGTTTGCCGAGCCTACCTGTGACGAGCCTGAGTAAGTGCAGGTTGGTCGATTAGCCGACCGGCGGACCAAGTAAGAGGGCAACGCCGGTTAGGACCGCTACCGCAGCTAGGCCGGCGGCGATCCCTTGGCCCGGGCGCGTGATTAGCCAAGCGGCCACCCGTTCGAGCAAAGAATTCGGCGTCTGGTTGGCCAGTCGCCAGGTGTCGGCTAGCGCTCCGCGCCGGTCCATCGCCACGTCGAACCAGACTGTGAAATACGGAGGAATTGCCGAAAGCAAACCCAGCACGGTTCGCTTCAGCGTCCAACGCGAATCGATCGCGACCACCACGGTGACGAGGCAGTAGGCGATGAACACCACGCCGTGGGCCATTCCGCCGATTCGGACGCCGAGTTCGGTGGTTTCGGTGACGTACTTGGCGAACATTCCAGCCAGCAGCAGCGTCCACGTGATTGCTTCTGCGATTGCGACTGTCCGAAAAAGGCGACGAGGCGACATGGACCCATTGTCCCGGTGGCCACCAAACGGCGGATGTGCCCGGTTTCGTGTGCGCCGAACTGGGGCATGAATACGACACTTGCGGTCGCTTAACCGTGACCAAATTCTGATTTCGCCGTTGTGGGATCAGGGGGGCATTATTCTAAACGAACGTGAGAAATGGCATGCCTGTCATCGGGTGGGCGCGACGCAATTATGCGGAGCAGGGCCGGTTGCGGGACCAAACGGGGGAGAACGCGGAATGAAACGAATTGTCGTGGTCGGGCTGGGAATAGTTGTCGCACTTGCGACTCCGTCAGCTGCGTCAGGTAAGTCGGGAAACGGGACGTTGAACGTTGAGACTGTGTATCCAGCGATCTCGGAGTCTTCGAAGTTCGACGGTTGCTGAAGGCGTTCTGGATGCTGGATCGAGTAGGAGTCGTGCGAAAGATGGCGGTGTGATTCTCTTCGCTTGGCCGTCAAACGAGGAGTTGGCGCGGTTGGAAGTCGGGGAATCGCTGGTTATTGACCCCGTGGCCAAGGCATTCGTCGAGAGTGATGGTGAATTCGATCTGAAGGTCGAAAATGAAAAATCCCTAGAACAGTATGCCTCGCGCGATGGAGATGTGAACTTTCTCCTCATGGGGCAGCGCGGGGGGAAGTCTTTCGCGAGGAATTTTGGAGTTGACTCGGGATCGCTCCAAGAGGGTGACGGTGCTGTTATTGACCTTGCAAACCTTTCCCCAGTCGGAACTCCAGAGAAAATGGACGGGGCCGCGTTCCGTGCAGATATAAATGCGGAGAAGGCATCCGGTTGCTGGACGGAGAAAGTACAGGACTTGGGGGCGAAATGGATTCCCGTCGGAGGGGTGTTTTCGCAAAACTCCGGTGGAACGATCGACTACCAGTACTCCACTGGTCAGTCCTCCAAACTGGGATCTTCGCTCTCGACCAAGAGTGCGACTTCTGGGTTCTCGGCTAGTGGCAGTTCGTCGGTTAGCTCTACTGCGACAGTTGACTTCCCAGTACAAAAGGGTGTGAAATCTCGTTTGGCTAAAACGAAGTTCGAATATGCAAAATTCAGGACCACCTGTTACGCGCCCTTCATTTCGAGGACGTCATGGACGATCAGAGCCACGTCGTGGTCCGGAGGCACCAGCTTCGCGAATGTGCCTGCGCCTAATGCCAAATACTGCGTCCCATATTTGAAGGGAAGTAAGTTCACGAAGTCCAAGGACAAGCAAGTGACCTGGACGGGTGCTGTTTCCTTCTACGGAGTTGGGTTGTCGGCGCAGACGGGCTGGAGCACTAAAGGCAAGTTGGCATTTAACTTTGCTTCCAAGAGCGGCAAGCTTTGTGGAGTCGGGGGACAGGCCACCTCGAAAGACTCTTACCAGATCGTCATGAAGTGAACTCTCACCGCGCGCCTTTGACCACCGGAACGATGCTTTTCGCAGGGATACTGCTGTCTGCGTGCTCTGGTGAAGCGATCAACAATGGCCCCCTTGAAGGCCCGCGAACGGAGCGCGGAGACGCTAGTTTGTGTGTTCCGCTCGGTGGCGCTGATACTGCGTTTTTCGGTGAATGGGTTGTAAATAAAGGCACGGAGCCGATTGAGTTCATTACGGGGACCGTTGAGTTAGCGTCCAATGTTCAGGGTGGGAAAACACAGTTCCTTTTGGTTGCGTCAGACTTGCTTGAAGGAGAAGGTGTAGGGACGTTTGTCCTGCCGGCCGGCGGACGTCAGGAGCAGGAATATGCGCGAGCAGTGCTGTCCCGGTCTCGCGAACTTAGGGGTGCAGTACTTGCCCCGGGGGAAACCGCCTCGATCGTGCTTGGCATGGAACCTGCTCGACGAAACATATCCGCGGTGGTGCCGTCGACACTAATCAAGTACAGAGTCGGTGAGACTACCCATGCGGAGAGGCTCGCAATTGAATACGTCGCTGCGCCGAATCGCTGCTGACATATTTGCGGTTGCCGTTGCATCGAGTGCGGTTACGGCTTCACGCTGCGTCGACGTCGACGTTCCAGTTCGCAATGTGATGCAGATTTCGATGCTGCGGGAACCGGGCCGCTCCATAGAGTTGACTTCGAATGCATGGTGCCTCGAGGAGAGCTAAATACATGCGGCGGCGATAGCGGATCCGGCATCTACATTGGCGCCGACCTCGTGGAGAGGTTCCTTCAAAGTCGTGGACTCCCGATTGGCGGGTAACGGCCACGTAAGCGTGAGGGGAATGAATCGGGCTTGGGCAAAGTTGATAATGTATGACTCAAGTCAATTGACTCACAGTTTTCAACTAGCGAAACCCGCTAACTATTAGGAGGCACCATGGCCCGCGCAGTCGGCATTGACCTCGGCACGACCAACTCCGTCGTCGCCGTACTCGAAGGTGGCGAACCCACCGTTATCGCGAACGCCGAAGGCGCTCGCACCACCCCATCTGTTGTCGCCTTCGCCAAGGACGGCGAAGTTCTGGTCGGCGAAGTCGCCAAGCGCCAGGGCGTAACCAACGTCGATCGCACCATCCGTTCGGTAAAGCGCCACATGGGCACCGACTGGTCGACCAAGATCGACGACAAGGACTTCAACCCGCAGCAGATCAGTGCGTTCATTTTGCAAAAGCTCAAGCGTGACGCCGAGGCGTACTTGGGTGAAACCGTGACCGACGCAGTGATCACCGTTCCGGCCTACTTCAATGACCACCAGCGTCAGGCAACCAAGGAAGCCGGCGAAATTGCTGGCCTTAACGTCAGCCGAATCATCAACGAGCCAACTGCGGCGGCCCTCGCCTATGGTCTGGACAAGGCTGACGACCAGACGATCCTCGTCTTCGACCTCGGTGGCGGAACTTTCGACGTTTCGTTGCTTGAAATTGGCGATGGCGTCATCGAAGTTAAGGCCACCAGCGGCGACAACAACCTCGGTGGTGACGACTGGGACAACGCGATCGTTGACTGGCTGGTCAACAAGTTCAAGTCAGACACCGGCACGGACCTGACCAAAGACAAGATGGCGATGCCGCGTATCCGCGAAGCGGCCGAGCGCGCCAAGATCGAACTGTCGAGCTCCTCGTCGACCTCGATCAACCTGCCGTACATCACTGTCGTTGACGGCAACCCGGTGTTCTTGGACGAGACGCTAACTCGCGCCGATTTCGAGAAGCTCACCCACGACCTGCTCGACCGCACGAAGAAGCCGTTCAACAACGTGATCAAGGACGCCGGCGTGAGCCTGTCCGAGATCGACCACGTCGTGCTCGTCGGTGGCTCGACTCGTATGCCGGCGGTGACCGAGTTGGTCAAGAGCCTCACCGGTGGCAAAGAGCCCAACAAGGGCGTAAACCCTGACGAAGTCGTCGCCATTGGCGCCAGCCTTCAGGCCGGCGTGCTCAAGGGCGAGGTAAAGGACGTCTTGTTGCTCGACGTCACGCCACTGTCGCTTGGTATCGAGACCAAGGGCGGCGTGATGACCAAGTTGATCGAGCGCAACACCACGATTCCGACAAAGCGTTCGGAAGTCTTCACCACCGCTGACGACAACCAGCCTTCGGTAGCCATTCAGGTCTACCAGGGCGAGCGTGAGATGGCTGCTGGCAACCAACTGCTGGCGACGTTCGAGCTGACCGGTTTGCCGCCAGCGCCGCGTGGCGTGCCGCAGATCGAGGTCACCTTCGACATCGACGCCAACGGCATCGTCAACGTGTCGGCCAAGGACCGTGGCACCGGCAAGGAACAGTCGATGACGATCACCGGCGGTTCGGCGCTGTCCAAGGATGACATCGACAAGATGGTCAAGGATGCCGAGGAATACGCCGAAGAGGATCGCAAGCGCCGCGAGGCAGTTGAGGTCCGTAACCAGGCAGAGTCGTTGGTTCACTCCACCGAGAAGTTCCTGGCCGAGAACGGCGAGACCATTGGCGACGACGTGAAGGCCGAAGTTCAGGCCGACATTGACGCGGTGAACGAGGCGCTCAAGGGCGACGACAACGACGCGATCACCGAAGCCGTCACCAAGCTGGGCACCACCAGCTCGAAGATGGGCGAGGCGATGTACGCCGCAGCCGCGGCTCAAGCCGAATCCGAAGCAGCAGACGCCGGCGAAGCAGGCGACGACGAGGACGTTGTCGAAGCCGAGATCGTTGACGAAGGCGATGAGCAGAAGTGACCGATCCGGTCACTGAGCCCGACGAAGTCGCGCAAGCGGCTACCGAGGAAGCACCTGCCAGCGAGGAGCCCCAGCCCGCCGAGGCTGCGGGCCCCTCGCTGGAGGAGCAGCTTGCCGAACGCACCAGCGACGTGCAGCGGGTTCAGGCTGAGTTCATCAACTACAAGCGACGTGTCGAAGACGACCGGGTACGCGCGATCGAGACCGGCAAGCAAAAGGTGCTGGTCGAGTTGCTGACCGTGCTTGACGACTTGAGCCGGGCCGACGAGCACGGCGAACTGACCGGCGGGTTCAAGGCGGTGGCCGACCAGGTGACCGCGCTGGCTGCCAAGTTCGGGCTGGAGGCGTTTGGCGCCGAAGGTGAACCGTTCGACCCGAACATGCACGAGGCCGTGTTCCATGCTGGTGAAGATCCGAACGTGGAAGTCACCAGCATCAAACAGGTGATGCGTACCGGTTACTTGATGAACGGTTCAGTTCTTCGGGCAGCGGTCGTCGGGGTAGTAGACCCGGGCGTCGCCGCTGAAGCAGTCAGTGAAGCAGTAGCAAAAGACAGTGAATGATTGAGAGGAGGGGAGGGTTGTCATGACCGCACCCACAGATTGGGCAACGAAGGACTTTTATGCAGTCCTTGGAGTGAAGAAGGATGCGTCGGCCGACGAGATCAAGAAGGCCTACCGCAAACTGGCGCGTGACAACCACCCCGACTCCAACCCGGGAAACGCCGAGGCCGAAGAACGGTTCAAGGCGATTTCAGAGGCCTACGGTGTGGTCGGTAGTGCCGACAAACGTAAGCAATACGACGAGCAGCGCACCCTGTTCGGCCAGTTCAAGGGTGGCTTCAACCCCGGAGCTGGCGGCGGCACGGCCGATTTCGATCTGTCCGACATCCTCGGCGGAATCTTCGGCGGCGGCGCGCGCGGCGGTCGTCGTCGACAACCACAACCGCGTCGCGGGGCCGACCTGGAAACCGAAGCGACCATTACTTTTAGGCAAGCTGTCACCGGCGCCACGCTGCCGCTTCGCCTGACCAGCGATGAGCCGTGCGGCACGTGTCACGGCACCGGGGCAAAGCCCGGCAGCGTTCCGAAAGTCTGCGCCCACTGCCAAGGCAGCGGTGTTCAAACTGGCGCATCCGGCGGCGTTTTTGCGATGACCGAGCCCTGTTCGCAGTGCCGCGGGCGCGGCCTCGTGGTCGAGCACCCGTGTGAGGTTTGCTCCGGGTCTGGCCGGGCCCCGTCGAGTCGAACGATCAACGTGAAGGTCCCCGGTGGCGTTCGAGACGGACAGCGAATCAAGATCCGCGGCAAGGGCGGAAAGGGCGATTCGGGTGCTCCGGCTGGCGACCTTTACTTGGTCGTGCACGTCGAACCCGACGAGCAGTTTGGTCGAAAAGGTGACGACCTGACGGTGTCGGTTTCGGTGCCATTTGATGATCTAGTACTCGGCGGCGAAGTAACTGCACCGACTCTTGAAGGCTCGACCGTGAAGCTCAAGATTCCGGCGGGAACACCGCACGGAAGAACTTTCCGTGCTCGGGCAAAGGGATCGACCAAGAAGGACGGTTCGCGCGGGGACCTGCTGGTCACAGTTGAAGTCCAAGTTCCCAAGGACCTCAGTGATGAGCAGCGAGTCGCGGTTGAGGCTTTGCGTGCCGCACGGTTGGCCGAGGCGAAGAAATGAGTGACTTCATCCCGCCCGGACCTGAGGCAAAAGTGTTCGTGATTAGCATCGCGGCCGAGCTGAGCGGACTGCATCCGCAGACGCTGCGCACGTACGACCGGATCGGCCTGGTCTCGGCTGGACGTACCGCCGGCGGTGGTCGGCGCTATTCGCTTCGCGATGTGGAGTTGCTGCGGATGGTCGCGCAACTAACCGCCGAAGGGCTTGGACTGGAGGGCGTCAAGCGCGTGATTGCCCTAGAGAACCAAGTCACGGCACTGCGCTCGCGAGTGGCAGAGCTCGAGAACGAACTGCTGCGTGCTCAAGGGACGCAGAACCTTCCTGCGCTATACGGCGGCCACCAAGTTTCGCTTTGGCGACGCCGCTGACCCGTCGGTTACGGCGCGCCTTGGACGGTCACTACTCAGGTGTTTCCAAGCCGAGCATTCGTGAAATTACCTGCCGCTGGATTGCTGCCTCGCCAACTGCGTCGAAACCATCTTCAGCGCAACGTAGGTAGGTTCCGTCGACGATGGAGCGGATCCAAGTCGCTGCGGCCGAAGGTTCCCAGCCAGAAACTTGGTCCGCCGCGATTAGTTCGGCAACGCACTTTCTCAAGATTTCCTCGGCGACTTTATCCACCGGACCGAGGATTTCGGCTATTTGCGGATCGACCATGGCTTGACCCAAGATCGCCAGCATGAATTGTCCGGCAGCCGGATCTTTGAGATCGGCGTTGAGCCGCTCGACCACGAGCCATAGCCTGGTAGCCGGATCCGGGTCGATGATTTGGCGTAGGTCGGCGATGGTGGTGTCTCGGTCTTCTTCCAATAGGGCATGAAACACCGCCCGCTTATCGGCGAAGTAGTGAAAGAGCGTTCCCGAGCCGACGCCAGCGGCCGCGCACAAGTCCTTGACGGTGGTGTTGTCGTAGCCGCGGTCAGCGAAGGCGGTAGCGGCGCTGGCCAGAATCTGGTTGCGCCGAGCCAAGTGTCGTGCCGGATCAACTGTCCTCATCGTGGTCCTGTTCGCGTTGGGCGCGCTTTTCTCGCCGATCAATTTCGGCTAGTGCGATAAAGCAGGCTACTGCTAGTGCAATGACGTATCTCCACGGAATGTTGGCAAGCCAGTCTGGCAGATTGATCGCGGGCCACGGCACCTGCTTTAGCCAGTAGATCGGTGATAGGTATTTGAGCCATTCGGGCAGGTTGAGGTTGATCTGCGGCCACCTGATTTCAGGTAGCCAAGACCAATCGATCGCGGGAAGGAACTGGGCCAGAAAGGCTGAGATTAGTGCGCCAATGCCGAGGAAGCCAACGACAGTGAAGAGGATGTGTCTGGCTGCGAAGAGGTGGGGATGCGACTCTCGTAGGTCGTAGCTACGCCGTGCGAGAGTTTGAGCGGGTGGGATGAACGAGACGGCGTGTTGGTCGAGGGATTCTCCCTCGACTAGCCGAGCGCTGCGGATTCGGTCGCCACGCAGATTCATTTCGACGCGCACCGTCTGCTCCGGTTCGGTGAGACTGAATTCGGCTGAGCCGAGCTTTCCGACCAGCGAACTTTCGATTTCAGTGTCGTCAATTGTCAGGAAAACTCGGTTGTCTTCGGTTCGGACCGCCAATACGCGGCCGCGGTCGCGCAACGTCCAGGGAGCCATAGCCCCACTATACTGGAATGCTCATTCTAATAATTCAGTTGCGCTCGGGAAAAACGTGTCGAACGATGGCTTAAACGTCTCGATCAAGGTGAGTGAACTTTGAGTTCATTTCGGCTTGCAGTCCTGAAATCTGGGTGTCGACGCGATCGAACTGGGCGTCGACTCGCTCGAATCGAGCATTCATCTCAGATCGCAAGCCACCGAGTTGCGCCTCAAACGAGCCATTCATACCGCGAATCTCGGCCCCTAACTCAGCGCGCATACTGCGCACCTCACGCATGAAATAGCCCGAGGTTGTTGCCAAAAGCGCAAATAGCATCGAGGTGAACACTGCTATCAACGTCCAAACTTGTGGCTCGGTCAACTCGATCACCCTTCTAGTGTCTACCGCCGGTGACCACCGTGCCACAGTTTGGCGCGGGTATTTTGGTCG
>JAPXRA010000038.1:9408-10692 GCA_033813795.1 Aeromicrobium sp.
ACGTGGCGGGTGAGGGCCTGGATGTCGCGGTCGAGGTGGTCGAACTTGGTGTCGACAGTCTCGAAGCGGGCGTTCATTTCAGCGCGCAGTCCGCCGATCTCGGCTCGCAACTCTGAGCGCAGGCCGCCGATTTCTGCTCCCATTTCTGAGCGCAGGCCACCTATTTCGGCGCGTAAGACGCGAGTGAACGTGCCGGTGACGATGCCGATCATGGCGAAAGTCGAGGTCGCGAAGACCCCGATTAACGTCCAAACTTGTGGTTCGGTCAACTCGATCACCCTTCTAGTGTCTACCGCCGGTGACCACCGTGCCACAGTTTGGCGCGGGTATTTTGGTCGTCCACAATCGGATGCCTCTAGTCGGGGAAGACGTGGCGGGTGAGGGCCTGGATGTCGCGGTCGAGGTGGTCGAACTTGGTGTCGACAGTCTCGAAGCGGGCGTTCATTTCAGCGCGCAGACCGCCGATTTCTGAGCGCAGGCCACCTATTTCGGCGCGTAAGACGCGAGTGAACGTGCCGGTGACGATGCCGATCATGGCGAAAGTCGAGGTCGCGAATACCCCGATTAACGTCCAAACTTGTGGCTCGGTCAACTCGATCACTCCTCTAGTGTCGGGCAGATTTGGCGAGTTTGCCAGAGACTGTCGCCAGAGTTTGGCCGGATCCACAGTTGCCAGCGCGATGCCGCCCGGCACGAGTGGTTTCGGGTCGGGCGCCGTGCGAATCGGTGCGCAAGGCCACACTTTGGCTTCACCAAAGTGGACTAGGCTGAGCCTGGGCAACGGCGCCCTCCTTCACCAAGCCAAGGAGGACAAGTGAGCACCTCTGAATTCGAAGCAATTGCCAACTCCAAGGATGAGACTCTTCGCCAAGACGTGCGCAGGGTGGCAGACCTGCTGAGCGAAACCTTGCGGTGGCACGAAGGCGAAGAGTTGTCGACTGGCCTAACGCAGATCAGAACGCAGAGCCAGATCATTGAAGAATCCGACGACCCGCAACTGCGAGTCGAAGCCGGTGCCGAGATTCAGCGGATCCTTGCCGACTTTGATTTGGACAGACTCGGCAAACTCGTTCGGGCCTTCAGCGTGTACTTCAGTTTGGCCAATGTTGCCGAACAGGTGGCTCGTGTCCGAGCGATCGAAGCTCGGCCCGAGGATGGAGGCTGGCTGGCGCGCACTGTCAGTGAAATCGTTGCTGAGCACGGGACCGACGGGCTAAAAGCAGGCATCGACCAGATCGACGCCAGAGCAATCTTCACCGCTCACCCCACTGAAGTAAGTCGGCG
>JAPXRA010000039.1:0-10586 GCA_033813795.1 Aeromicrobium sp.
CTGGCCTTTGGCGACAACGCCGTTCGTCGGCCGATGAAGGGCGACATTTTGGCAACGCTTGGTTTCGTGATGAACTGGCGGCTTATCTCCCAAGCAGATCAGTACTTCGTCGAGTTCGCGAACCCGTCGTTCTTCCGCCACGTGTGGACGCTTTCGGTGGAGGAACAGTTCTACCTAGTGGCGCCGTTCATGGTGGCCTTCCTCGTGGCTCACATCCAGTCTCGCAAAGCTCGCGTTGGCATCGTTTTTGGGTTGGCAGCGGCGTCTGCAATTTCGGCTGCCGTGGTTGGCGTTGCAACCACTGAGGCGCAAGCCCACGCCTACTACGGCACCGACACCCGCGTGCAGTCCCTGCTGGCTGGCATGGCGGTTGCGTTCGCGGTTGGCCCGGATCGTTTTGGCAAACGCCCCAAACCGATGTCGCAGCGAACCGCGACCGGATACGCCTGGTTCGCATTGGCAGTCTTCCTTTCATCATTCGTATTGGTCGAGCCGCTGGCGCCGTTCATGTTCGAGTCCGGCGGCATGTTTGTCTTCTCGGTCTTGACCGCCGTTGGTTTGGTGGCGTCACTTGAGATCGGCCCGGGTGTGTTTCGAAAGATCTTCACCAACACGGTTTTGGTCTATTTGGGTCTGCTCACCTATGGGCTCTACCTCTGGCATTGGCCGGTCAAACTTTGGATGGACCGCTACCTTCCCGAAATGTCGTTACTGCCGACGCTATTTATCGGTTCGGCTGCGACCTTCGTTTTGGCGGCAATCAGTTTCCACCTGATCGAAATCCCGATAATGATCGGCGGGTTGAAGCAACTCACCGGCAACTTGCGCCGGTCGCGAGTCTTGGCGGTCGGTTCGGTGGTCGGGGTGATCGCTTTGGCGATGGCGGTTGGGCGAGTGCCTACGGTTCAACAGGACATTGAGGCCGGTCGGGTGCCGAACTTGGTCGAAGGCACGCCGAAATACGTGCCCGGGGATGAACCGTTTACCGCCGCGCTATTTGGTGACTCGGTTCCGTACTACCTGGCTGATCGTTTCCCCGAAGAGACCTATTCAGATATCAAACTTGCGAACCTTGCCGTTGAGGGTTGCGGGCTCTTGGGGTTGACGACCTACTGGGCGCCGGAGTATCAGGAGCCGGTGGGCAAGCGTTGTAAAGATGGCCGCGCTAACTTGGCAAAGGATTTGAAGGAATCTGGCGCCGATTCGCTTTTGCTTATGGTCGGTTCAGACCTTGCCGTTCCCCATCAGCGCGATGACGGGTCGTTAGTGCAAATAGGCGACGACGTGTATCGAACGATGGTTGAACAGCAGTTGGACAAGTTGCTCGACGATGCCACGTCGGCTGGCGTGCGCCAAGTGCAACTGGCAACAATTCCTTGCCGGGAGCTAACGAGCAAAGGCTTGGGCGACCTCCCGTTCGACACCAAGTGGTTCGAGGAGAATCCCCAAATACCGCAGAACCTGTCGAATCCGACTATCGTCAATGGCTGGTTCAAAGAATGGGCGAACCACAACCAAGTGCCGATCCTCGATCTCTATGGGGCACTTGGCTGTGAGCAAGGATTTGTACCGAAACTGCATGACATCAAGCTTTTCCATGACGCTATGCATTTCTCCGAAGAAGCAACCCCAATGATTTGGACTTGGCTGGCGCCAGCGATGCGCGAGGCCTGGCAGGACGAACCACATATAGGCTGAACGCCGCACGAAAGGCACCCATGGACACCCAAAAGTTCTTTGAACAAGCCCCGACAAAGTTTCCCGGCGATCCGCAGGACACCGATCCGCTGGATCCCTACTGGGACGAGGTGAAGGCTGACGTAGTCGGCTTTACCTCTTCGAACGAGTTGGCGATGCTCAACCTCGCGGCAAAACTCCTGCCGGAAGATGAAGCTTATTTGGAAGTCGGTACGTTCAAGGGACGTTCGATGTGCGGGACGATCCGCGACAACGACGACAAAGTCTTCTATGCGATGGAGAACTTCCTTGAGTTCGGCATGGCCGGCCAGGAAGCCCGCGCCGAACTCATGACCAACCTCGGCAAGTACGGCCAAGGCAAAGACGTGAGACTGCTTGAGGGCGACTGCTTCAAACTCATGGCCGAGCCGGGCATCATCGACCGTCCGGTCGGGGTTTATTTCTACGACGGTGAACACACCTTCATCGCGCACTACTTGTCGCTGGCGGCTGTTGAGCCGTTGTTGGCCGATGAGGCGTTGATCTTGGTTGACGATGCCTCCTGGCCGGTGGTTCATCGCGCCCACAAGATGTTTATGGACCGCCATCCGGGCTGGACCATTGTGGAGAAGTGGGACGCAAAGGTCGACAACGATCCGCGTTGGGCAAACGGTTTGCATGCGCTCACCTTCAAGCGCACTCGCCCGTCGGTGGTCAAGGGTCGTGACGAGTGGCTGCGTCGCTACCAGATCCACGTGCAAAACCGGGTGAATCGCTTTGCCTGGAAAGCTGGCGCGATGTTCCCCGGTCCGATGAAGTTCGCCGAGCGGATCGTGCTGGGCAATTCGCGTTCGATCGAGTCGAAAAAGGACTGACTACGCCGCTTGCAGCCGTCGTGATCGCACGAGCGAAGATACGACGATCACGACGGCACCGGCGGCACACACCGCCACCAGTTCATATGGCGTGTCGTGGAACCACAACGCGATCAGAGCGGACTGAACCGCCAAGACAATCCAGGTAAGTCGGCCAAGCCAGGGGCTGTCTAGGCCCATCTCGGCAAACAGCGCCAACTGGACCAAAGCCCAAAGCACGCCTAGCCCGGCACAAGCCACCGTCAGCGGTCCAAACTCGGCGTATTCGGAGCCGCCGACCAGGCTGATCCAAAAACTGGGGGCCACCGCAACGACGGCGACCGCCAACAAGCCAAGGGCCAAGATCAGTCCATTGGCTCGGCGGAAGGCGCCGGCGGCGTCTGGACCCTGCATTCGCGGTACGAGCAGCAGCGCCACGAACTGGGTGCCCCAGCCGATTCCGCGACCGAAAGTGGCGGCCAAGGCGTAGCCGCCCGATTCGTGATCGTCGAGGAAAACGCGCGCTAGCGTGGCATCGACGTTGGTCAAGGCAATGAACGCACCCAGTGAGATCGACGCTCGGACCAATTCAGCGGCCAAGCGACGGTCGTCGCGCAGGGTTAAGTCGTCGCGGCATAGATATGCGCCCAGTACTGCCACCCCAACCGAAACCAGCAGGAGCAGCGCAAAAACTTGCGCCACCGACAGGCC
This sequence comes from Aeromicrobium sp., assembly GCA_033813795.1. GTDB lineage: Bacteria > Actinomycetota > Actinomycetes > Propionibacteriales > Nocardioidaceae > Aeromicrobium. The sequence goes on from JAPXRA010000039.1 coordinate 3,243, forward strand.
CGCCAGCGCCCCGCCGAGACCGGCGGTGACCCGACCGACCGCAGTGGCAATGTAGAGCGCAGAAAGCCCGGCGAGCCGGTTCCGGCCAAGCAAGATTCCTTGGAAAGCGCCCACGACAGTCATCGGAACGAGCGTCAACCCAAGCCAGATTGCCGACCAGTAGCTGTCGAGTCGGAACGCGCTCGTTAGCAGGGGAGCGGCCAGAATCGTCGCCCCAGCCAAGGTGGTGCCGACCACGATCGAGGTGCGCAAACCGCGCGAATTCGGGGGAGCGCCAGCGATATGGCGAGCCACAATCACCTGCAGGGCACCTGCGGGAACTGAAAGCACGATCCCGTAGGAGGAGAGCGCCGAGAAGCCGCCAAAGTCCGCCGGTCCAAAGGCGCGCGAGAGCACCAGGATGAAGACGTAGCTGAGCACATTGGCGAATGCCATTGTGATGCCAAGCGCAGCACCAGACTTCTTCGCCGGCCCTGCGTCACTGGCCGAGGAAGGAGTAGTTCGGGGCATGACCGAACTAGCGTAGTGCGATCTGGTGACTCAGGGGTAACCAATGAGTCGATTCGGGCTATTATTTGTGTCGCCCGTCTCAAAACTGATCCGAGCATTTCCACGAGGGAGACTTTCTTGCGTTTGTTTACGCCCTACCGCCTAGCGGTAGGCATCGCGATTCTTGCGCTCGCTCTGGTAATCGGTCTCAACGGACTCGGTACTTTTTACACTGACATCAAGCCAGAAATCTACTTCCGGCCGTGGGACGTGCTCGGACAGTATGTGTCTTCGTGGACCTCCTCGCCGTACCTTGGCTCGCCGAACTTCAACGTAGGCCTCGGACCGGTGCTGCTGGTCCTTTCGGGACTGCGCGGTATCGGCCTGTCGCCGGAGTGGACTTTCAAGGCGTTCCATTTCTTGCTGTGGCTCATCGCCGCGTTCGGCGCTGTCAGACTCACTCGCGTCATCGCGCCACAGGTCGGCAAATGGGGCGGGCTCTTGGCCGGTGTGTTGTTCCTAGCGAACCCGTACACGATCAGCGCCGGAGCCACCTTGGCGATCGCGTTGCCGATGGCGTTCCTGCCGTGGCAATTGCTGTGCCTGGTTCATGGCTTGCGCCGGCCGAACAGTTGGGCGTGGCCGGCACTGTTCGCCCTGTCGTTCTTCGCCATGAGCGGAATGAACGTCGCCGTGGTTCCGCTGCTGCAGTTACTCGCCGTGATCCCGGTGATCTGGGCTATCCGGGTTTCGGAAGGTCTGCGCTTTGCCGATGCCGCGCGCGTGCTTACCCGCTCGGCTCTACTGGTGGTTCTCGTCTCGCTGTACTGGTTGGTGCCGGCCTTTTCGGCCATGACCACCGGAGCGCAAATCGTAGAGGGCTCAGAGACGCTCGACGGCATTGCCAAGGTTTCTTCCTTCACCGAGGTGCTGCGCGGCTTAGGCCTGTGGCCGCTTTACGGGTCCAGTTCAATCGGTCCTTGGGTGCCAGAACACGCGGTTTACGTTGTTAGTCCCTTGGTGATGCTCTTCACCGCCCTCTGGCCGACGCTTGGCCTGCTGGGGTTGGCGTGGGCCAAGACTCGCGCCCGCGCCTTTGTCGTTGCCGCGGTATTTGGCGCCTCGGTCATCATGGTCGGCATCTTCGCCAGCGAAGCGTCGCCGGCATCGCCCTTTGGGATGCTGCTGCGCGAAATCATCTCGATTCCGGCGCTTTCGGCCTTTAGGACAACAAACAAGATCGGTTCGGTCTTGGTCGTTGCCATGACGATCGGACTGGTGGTCTTCGCCGTTCGGGTTGGTCCGGCGGTCTGGAAACTCGTGCCACTTCGCGTCTCGGCGGCCGTGCTCGCCCTGGCCACAGTCGCGGCCTGGTCGGTTCCGGCGTTCGCCGGACGGCTCTACATCTCGCCGATCGAGATCCCCGACTATTGGAGTGAAGCGGCCGAGTTCATCGACGGCAGTTCCCAACCCGGTTCGGTCTTGGTGCTGCCCGGGCAGGTTCGGCCGTACTACCGCTGGACCGAGGAACGCCCCGACGACGTAGTCAATTCGCTGATCGATCGTCGCGTTGTGCTGCCCGAAACCACGCCGAACGCTTCGGCGCCGGGTGTCAACTTCCTAGCGGCGCTCGACGGTTCGATCCAGTCGGGGACGGCTTCGAAAAAGGTCACCTCGACCATGGCTCGCTATCTCGGGTCCGGCCAAGTGCTGTTGCGCCACGACCTAGTTTGGGAAAATAGCGGCGGCGCGCGCCCGGCCCAAATGAACGAACAGATTTCGGCCGACCCAGGATTGTTTGGCCAACGGAACTTCGGTGAACCGGGCCAGTACACCTTGTCCCCGGCAATGGAGAACCCAGCGTTCTTCGGCGAGCAGAACCTGCCGCCATTGCAGGTGTACGACGTCAACGGCGTCCGCGACTACTTGCGAGCGACTTCGCTCAATGGCGGCGTGATCGTGGCCGGCGACGGTTGGGCGTTCCCGGCGATGGCTGACGCCAACCTGATTGGCACCTCGCCGCTGGTGCAGTACGCCCAAGACCTGTCGAAGAACGAATTTGCCGGCAGTCTGCCGCTGACTTCGCGGTTGGTGATCACCGACACGAACGCCAGACGCAGCGTCATCGCGAACCGGCTTACCGTCGGTCAGGGGCCCTTGCTGACCGCGAAGCAAGATCCGGGCGCGACCAGGACACTTGGCACTGACCCCGAAGATCAGACCGTGCGGGTCGAGTCCGGTGTTCGGGTAAGTACCACCAGATCAGGCGGTACCTTCTTCGACCTGCCATACGGCACCGGCGACTTCGCGATCGACGGCGACTTGTCTACCGGTTGGCGGTTCGGTGACTTCGGCACCGCGAAAGGCCAGAAGTTGGTAGCCGAGTTGGACGAGCCGGTCTACCTCGAAACCGTGCCGATCGCGCAGTTGCCGATCGGTGAAGTTCAAATCGATCAAGTGACCGTTTCGGCCGGCGGCAAGAGCGACACGATCACCTTGCCGGAATCTGGAATTGTCGAGGCCGATCTTGGTGGGGTTGAGGCCGACAAGGTCACCGTGACGGTGAACTCCACCCGTGGCGAAGGCTTCAACTTCGTCGGCATCGCCGAGATCGGTTTGGACGGAAACAAGGTCCACGTTTCTGGGCGCACGCCGCTGACCTTGTCGAACCTTTATGACGAACTCGACGAATCTGGCCAGGAAGTATTTGGCCGCACTCCGCTGGATGTGTTGTTGACCCGGGTGCAGAACACCGCCTCGACCGGCGACGACTCCGAACGAGCGCTCAATCGCATTGTGACTTTGCCCGATGAACGCAAGTTTGAAGTCACCGCGAAAGTCCGGGTGAACGGATCGGTAGAGGCCCTCTACGACCGGATTGCCGGTTTTGGTCAAGACGTGCGAGTGGAGTCCAGTGGCTTCTACTTCGACAACCCGGCGAACCGTGCCTCGCGTGCGGCTGACGGTGACCCCGATACGTCTTGGTCGCCGGGCAACGGCACCCGCGATGCTTGGTGGTCGATCACCGGAAGTCCACGGGAGATCTCCTCGATCCGAGTGGTTCAGGAAAAGCCGAAGACCGAATCGGGTCAGTCCTACCATCGGGCGACCCGGGTTTCGATCGAGGTCGATGGCCAGCAAGTCGCGGAGTCCGAGGTATCGATCGGCGAGAACTTTATCGAACTGCCCGAACCGGTCGAAGGCTCCTCGGTCAAACTGACGATCACCGGAATCAAGGGCAATCCGGAGTCGACGCCGCCGCGGTTCACCACAATCGACGCCGGGTTTGCCGTGCAGAAGGTCGACTCGGCCGATGACTGCCTCGCGGTGTTGACCGTTGACGGCAAGAAGTTCTCGATGCGGCCAGCCGGTTCCGAGCTCGCTAAGTTCGATCAGCCGGGCACCGAATGGGTCGGCTGTCGCAAGACCGAGCTTTCGGCTGGCGAACACCAAATCGACCAAAACGCTGACTTCATCGTCGATTCGATCGAGATGAAGGATGCCCGCACGCCGGTGGTCAGCGGCTTTGAAGCGCCGCCGGCGACGAAGGTGCAAAAGCGCGGCGACACCCACCAGCGGCTGAAGGAAGCGCCGCCGGCGACGAAGGTGCAAAAGCGCGGCGACACCCACCAGCGGCTGAAGGTGGCTGGCGCCACCGGACCATACGCGGTAGTCATTGGGCAGAGTTACAACAAGAATTGGCGCGCAACCGCGAACGGCAAAGACCTGGGCCCGGCCCAAGTGCTGGACGGTTTCTCCACCGGTTGGATCGTTTGGGACGGCCGCCCGGCCACGATCGACATCCACTACGCGCCGCAGCGCTGGTCGAACATCGCGATGGGCATCAGCTGGATTGGCGTGCTGGCCGCGCTGCTGACTGCACTGGTCGCGCTGCGTCGCCGCACGCTGTTTGCAGTAGTCGACGACCCAGACCTGCCTAGGAATTGGTATCCCGCATCGGCGCCGCGAATTGCTTTGGAAGCCGGCTTCGTTCTTGGCGCTGGCCTGTTCGTCGGAATCGGTGGCGCCCTGGGATCTTTGGCCGTGGTCTTGGTGAACCGGTTCCGCCCAGTTGATCCGCGAAAGATCATCGCCGCCGGCAGTGCCCTGGTGTTCTCCTCGGTGGCGGCGTTGCTGATCGTCACTTGGCGCGCCGACAAGATCGGTGAGGTTTCGGCAGACATCATTGCCGAAAGCCTGATTCCGCACCACCTCGGCGGCGCGGGACTGGTGGTTGCGCTTGGCGGCGCATTGATTCTGTTACGCCGAAGGAGCGACGATGACTGATCTTCAAAGCACCCCGAAGGTGTCGGTGATCGTCCCGACCAAAAACAACCTGCGTACGATCGAAGCGTGTTTGCAGTCGGTGCTGGACCAGGACTACCCGAACACCGAGTTGATCGTGGTCGACAACGGCAGTACCGACAGCACCGATCAAATCGCCGCCAAGATGGCTGACGTTTTCCTCAGTGGTGGGCCAGAGCGAAGCGCCCAACGCAACCTCGGTATCCGCACCGCCACCGGCGACTGGATCCTTTGGCTAGACAGCGATATGTACTTGCCGAAAGATGCGGTTTCGGCGGCGGTTCGCACCGCTGACGAAACGAGTGCGACCGGTGTGGCGCTGCCCGAACGCACGATCGGCGACGGCTTCTGGACTGCTTGCCGCGCACTGGAACGTGAGTGCTATCTGGACGCCCCGTGGCTGCACAACCCGCGTCTGTTGAACCGGGAGCAGATGGTCGCGGCCGGCTTTGACGAGAAGATGTCTGGCCCCGAGGACGCCGATTTGCGACTGCGGATCAGGTCGGCGGGCGGCTCGGTGGCCTTGGCCCCGGTGATCGTTGACCACGACGAAGGCCGGCTTACCCTGCGCGACATCTGGAGCAAGCGGTACTACTACGGACTGAGTTTGCCCAATCTGGTCGCCGGACATGACGGTGCAATGGCTGATCAAGGCGCAGGCGTTCTGCGTGCCTACGCTCAAAACTGGCGGTTGTTGATCCGTCGGCCGATTCATGCGATCGGGATGGGCGCGATGCGCGCGATGGAAGCGGTTGGCTATTTGGTCGGCGCGCGGGCCGGTCGACGAGCCAACGGCTGAAGTTCGAAATGAGTGAAGAGTTCGGCACCGCCACTCGAGAACTGTTGTGGGTTTCGCTGCCAGATCAACGACCCCGGCGTGAACTGTTCTACATGTCGCTCATGCCGCACACTCAGGTCACGGCGCTGGCCAAGGACGAGCCGGTCGGTGACATCAACTGGATACCGAGCACCTATCGCCGACCGATCAAGAAGTTCATCGAGGCCGGCGCCTTGGCTTGGGTGAACGAGTTGCGAGACCAAGAACCTGAGCGCTACGACTGGGTGGCTTCGCTGGAACTTTGTTCGCTGGTGACCGGCCAGGCCGCCAAATGGCGCCGTGGCCACCGAAAGCCACTGCAGGCGGTAATTACTTGGGAGAACCTCGCGAATCAGCCGATCTACAAGGTTCCGCCTTATCGTCAAGCGCTTGAGTCCTGTCGTCGCGCCGAACTGCTGCTTTGCATGGTCGATTCGGCCAGGGATCATCTGCTGGCGAACCGGTTCGATGACGAGGTGATTCGCGTCGTAAAACCGGGCGTCGACACCGAAGTGTTCACCCCGGCCGAGGTCGGCGACGAACGCCCGAGAGTCGTGTTCGTTAGCCCATTGGCTCCGAACAAGGGCATCGACCGGTTGCTCGAAGCGATGAAACTCGTCCGCCAGGTGTTCGCCGACGCCGAACTGGTCGTGGCTGGAAAGGGCCAGCTGGAGGACCTAGTGCGAGCAGCGGCGGCCGACCCCAAGCAACGCGTCACCTTGGTCGGCGGACTGGACGCGCATGGGGTGGCAGACCTGTTGCGAAGCGCTGCGGTTTTCACCACTGCACCGCGACCAACGTGGAAGTGGGAAGAACAGTTTGGTCTGGCCTACATCGAGGCGCAGGCGTGCGGACTGCCGATCGTGACCACCGAATGTGGCAGCAACTATGAGGCAATCGGACCGGGCAACTCGATGGTCAAGGTGGCACCGAAGGACGAACAAGGTCAGATCGAGGCCCTCGCCGACGAGCTAATCGGCTGGCTCTCCGACGCTGAGCGCCGCGCAGGGCAAGGGGCCGCGAACCGAGCCTGGGTTTTGGCAAACCACGATCTGCGTACCCAGTGCGCCCGAATGGGTGAGGCTTTCGCCGAGATTGAGCGACTTCACGGGGTTCGCTGATGCGGCGCGCGCTCACCCCGACGACCGTTGGCGGCGCCGTGGGTCTGTTGGCCGGCTTGCTGATCCTCGGACCGGCGCTACGGCCGGGATTTCTGCTGCACTACGACATGGTTTTCGTGCCGCAACTGGGCCTAGGGGAGCGGACCCTGGGAATTGACGGTGCTCCGGGACGAGCGGTGCCAAACGACCTAGTGGTTGCACTGCTCTCACAGGTGCTGCCCGGCTGGCTAGTGCAAAAGTTTCTACTCCTGCTCGCCTTTGTGGCTGCCGGTGCTGGTGCCGGTGCGCTCTCGCCGGGTCGCCGTGCGGCGCTGGCCGCAGGGCTCGTCGCCGTCTGGAATCCGTGGGTGCTCGAGCGGCTCGCGATCGGGCACTGGGGCTATCTGCTTGGCTATGCCGCGCTGTTTTGGGTGGTCTACTTCGCTGGGCGTTGCCGCCGCCAGGTCGGCTCAATCGGGCCGCTTGGGGTGGCGATGGCGTTGGCCGGTCTGGCCGGTTCGACCGCAGCGGTGCTTTCGGTGATCACCGTCAGTGCCGTCCTGCTCGCCGGTTCGGCTTGGCCACCTGCCTTCCGCGCTTGGAGTTGGGCGGTTTCGGTTTCGTTCTTAGTTG
>JAPXRA010000040.1:0-10383 GCA_033813795.1 Aeromicrobium sp.
AACTTCGACCAGCCCGCGACCGGACTGCTCGCCGGTCGGCACCAGATCCGGGCGGATGCCCCAAGTTTGGATCGCTTCGGCCGTCTTCTCGCCGACCGCGGCGATCTTCAAGCCGGAGAACGCGCGGGCGTCCAAGCCGTACTCTTCGAACTTCTCCCGAACAGCCTTGACTGCGTTGACACTGGTGAACGCCACCCACTCGTAGCGGCCCTCAACCAGGCCGCGAACGGCCTTGTCCATCTGCTGGGGGTTGCGCGGCGGCTCGACCGAGATCGTTGGCACTTCTTCGGAGACCGCACCATAGGTGCGCAGGCGCGAGGCCAAGGACTCCGACTGCTCCTTGGTACGTGGCACCAACACTCGCCAGCCGTAGAGCGGCTTGGTCTCAAACCACGAGAGCGTGTCGCGCATACCAACGATGTCGCCAACGACGACAATCGCTGGTGGGGTCATTTGGGCAGCTTCGGCGGCCGCGGCGATTTCGGCCAGGGTCGACACGACCGTCTCTTGACGAGTCGTGGTGCCCAACCGCGTCATCGCAACCGGAGTCTGCTCCGACCGACCCGCCGCGATTAGCGCTTCGGCTACTTCAGCGATCCGCGTCACCGCCGACAGCAGCACCAAGGTTTCGTGCTTGGCCGCAGCTGGCCAGTCGACGTTGGCGGTGCCAACGCTGATCACCTTGAACTCGCGGTGAGTCTTACTCGTAAGCGGCACGCCCGCGTACGCCGGAACGGCCGAAACCGAGGAAACGCCGGGGACTACTTCAAACGAAATCCCGGCCTTGGCACAAGCTTGGGCTTCTTCTGGCCCGGTGGCGTAGGTGAATGGGTCGCCGACCATCAGTCGGACGACGTGGGCGCCACCCTTGGCGTGTTTGACGACGAGTTTCGCGCGAGCAGCGTGCGTGAGTGCGACGCCGTCGGCGGTGAACCCCCCGTCGACAACTTCAGCACCGTTCGTCACCAACGCAGCCTGTTCGGGCGTCTCGATGATTACGACATCAGCTTCGGCAAGCAGTTCGGTCGCGCGAACGGTCAAAAGTCGAGCATCACCTGGGCCGGCGCCGACAAAGCTGACTCGCCCGAGCGACGGCTTGGCCGCGGCTACTGGCGTTTGGGTGGACTGGGGCATGGCGGAGGTCGTTGACACGCTCTTCCCTGTTCTCTTGTGGTCGGACATCATGAGGCGACTCCCTCAGATGCCATGATCTGGCCGGCACCGTCTTCAAGCAGTTCCGCGGCTAGCAACGCGCCTAGGGCGGCTGCTTCGTCGGGGGTGCCTGTCGCGGACCGGCGGATGGTTGGTGCGCCGGAGACATCTCCGACGACTGCGCGAAGCCAGAGTTCGTCACCGTGGTCGCCAGCGACGACTTCGGCTAGAGCCCCAACCGGTGCGCTGCACCCGGCCTCGAGGGTGGCGAGGAGGGTGCGCTCGGCCGTGACGGCTGCCCGGGTATCGGGGTCGTCGAACACGGCAAGCAATTGCGCGGTCGCCTCATCGTCGAGACGACATTCGCAAGCCAAGGCTCCCTGTCCGGGAGCTGGAAGAAATTGGAGTGGGTCGAGCACTTCGGTTGCTTCGTCGGCGCGGCCCAAGCGTTGCAGTCCGGCGTAAGCCACCAAGACCGCGTCGAGGCCGCCATCGGCGACGCTATTACCGACTCGGTCGAGCCGCGAGTCAACGTTTCCACGAATCTGCACGGCTTCAAGGCCAAGCCCCAAAGCGTTCAACTGGCTGATCCGACGCGGACTGCCGGTGCCGACTCGCGAGCCGGCAGGCAACTCGCCCAAGGTCAAGTTATCGCGCGCAACGACGGCGTCACGAGCGTCAGCTCGGGCGCAGATCGCCGCCAAGTTCAGTCCTTCGGCCGGCGCTGTGGGCAGATCCTTGAGCGAATGCACCCCAAGATCAACCGTGCCGTCAAGCACCGCTTCGCGGACGGCAGCCACGAAGACACCGGTTCCTTCAAGGGCCTGAATCGGCTCGCTGGAACGGTCGCCGGCCGTTTGGATCGGCACCAGTTCGACGTCGATCTGGTGCGCCTGCCGCAGTTGATGCGCCAACTGTCCTGCTTGCGCCAAGGCAAGTTTGCTCCCGCGCGTTCCGACCTTGAGCACCATCAGCACTCACCACCTTGAACCGGCGGCAGGTCCGCGACCGCACTGACGTGGGCCGAATCCAACCTGAACAGGTGGACCAATGCCTCGGCGTAGCCAAGTCCTGCCGTCGAGGCCGCGGCTTCCTTAATCCGAACTGTCGGCGGGTGAATGAGCTTTTCGGCGACCCGCTGAAGCGCAGTTTGAATTTCGGAGCGTTGCGCTTCGCTGACTTCTCCAAGCAACGACTCAAGGCGTTGGGTTTCGGCAGCAACGATCGAGTTCGCCAGCGCGCGCAACGCGATCACCGTCGGGGCAACTTGGGCCTGAGCGCTGCCCAAGATAAAGGCCTGAACCTCTTCCTCGATGATTCGGCGGACCTGCTTGAGGTCTTCGGTGGCCGGGGCGGTTCCAGGCGATTGGCTCAGCACTTCAAGATCGATCACCTTGACCGTGGCCAGTTCGCGCACGTCGTGCGCCACATCGCGGGGCAACGCTAGGTCGATTACGGTCATCGCTCGCCCGCCAGTCACCGCGGCGGCGATACGTTCGGTGTCGAATACTAGGTCGGCCGCACTCGTGCAGGTAATCAGCACATCGGCGGTTGCTAGTTCCTCGTCAAGGTCTTCCCAGCGCACCGCGCTGACCCCGAAACTGGTGACCAACACGACTCCGCGGTCGAAACTGCGGTTGGCGACGTGAATCTGGCTCGGTTCGATTCCGCGGTCGATCAAGGTTTGCACGGCGAGGACGCTCATCGACCCTGCGCCAGCAACCAAGAACTTCGACTCCTTGGCGATCACCTCGCCGGCGGCGTCGAAAGCAGCTGAAACCACAGACGGCGCAGAGCGATCAATGCCGGTTTCGGCGTGCGGGCGCTTACCCACCCGAAGTGCCTGTTGGAACAAGGCGTTCAGATTCGTGCCGACGGTCGAATCGGCTTGGGCGCGCTGCAGCGATTCGCGGATTTGGCCCAGGATCTGGCTTTCACCAACCGCCATCGAATCGAGTCCGCCGGCGACCCGGAACAAATGCGCAACCGCGGCCTGATCGAGGTGAACATAGGCCTGCTTGCGCAATGTCTCAGGATCTAGCCCCGCCCCATCGGCCAACTGCTCAATGGCCTGCCAGACCCCTCGCTCTACGACCTCGGCCTCGAGGTAGACCTCGACTCGGTTACAGGTCGATACCACTACTGCTTCGGAAACGTTTGCGGTCCGGGCAGCGCGCGCAAACTCGGCGGCTTCGACCGGGCCGAGCACGACCCGTTCGAGCACCTCAACTGGTGCCGAGTGGTGCGATAGCCCCACGACTAACAAACTCATGAACTCACCGCCGTCGGATCGGCAGCGGACCGCTGATGCGCGTGGTAGCCCAAGATCTGCAACTCGACGGCCACGTCGACCTGACGCAGATCGACTCCATCGGGAACCTTCACCGCGGTCGGCGCGAAGTTCAAGATGCTGTGCAAACCGGCGTCGACAAGGCGATCAACGATCTCCTGAGCCGCGGCGGGCGGGGTGGCAATGATCGCCATCGAAATGTCTTCGGTCTTCACCACTTCGGTCAGCGCCTCGATCGACCGGACTACGACGCCATCGATCGTGGTGCCGATCAACTCGGGGTCGGCTTCCAAAACCGCGGCGACTTTCACCCCGCGCGGACCGAAGCCTTGATAGGCCGCGAGCGCCGAGCCCAAGTGACCCGCGCCGATGATCGCCACGTGCCAAGGCTGGGTCTGGCCGACGACGGTTGCGATCTGTTCGGAGAGGTAGGTGACTTCGTATCCGACGCCCCGGGTACCGTAGGAGCCAAGGTGCGACAAGTCTTTGCGAACAATCGCGGAGTTGACGCCGGCGGCGTTGGCCAGATGTTCTGAAGAACACACGTCGGTGCCCTGTTCGGCAAGTTCGTCGAGCGCACGCAGGTACAACGGAAGCCGGGCGACGGTTGCGTCGGGAATCCCAGCCGGGTTGCGAAGAATGGTCACGTTGCTCCTACGCCGCGAAATTACGGTTGTTTCGAGCCACGGCGCGCCGACAGTCTAAGAGTTTGTGCACCCGTTCACAAAATCGGCGAATCTCGCTCCGGTCCCACCAGTGCTGATTTTGCTACTGCGGGGGCAAACCCAGCGCTTGGCGCAAGCGCACCGGATCAACTCGCCAGAAGTCATGTTGACTGCCGTCGACGAAGGTGACCGGCACTTCGTCGTTGAACTTGGCTATCAGGTCCAGTTCGAGGTCAACGTCAACGCGTAGCCAATCGATACCGGTGCCGCTAAGCACTTCGGCAACGGTTTGTTCTGCGACTTCGCACAGGTGGCAGCCGCCACGCGAATAGACCACGACGCGCGCCTCTTCGGCGTGAGCAACCGCAGAACTCATGACAGCGAAGTCCGCGCCAGCGCCCGAAGGCGCCCCTTGGCGACTTTCCCGGTTGGCGAGTGCGGCAAGGCGGCGACCACCAAGATCGTCGAGGGCACTTTGAACCGCGCCAGGCGACGCATCGCCAAGTCACGAACAGCGCCAGCGACTTGATCTTCACCGGCTTGCGGGTCAGATGGCACGACGAATGCGACCGCAGCCTCACCGGTGCGTTCATCTGGGATCCCGATTACCGCTACGTTCTCGATTTCTGGGGCGTCAGCCAGCGCCTCCTCGATCTCCGAGGGGTACACGTTGAATCCGGAAATGTTGATGGTTTCGCGGATCCGATCAACCAGGCTCAAGTTTCCGGCTTCGTCCACCAAGCCGACGTCACCGGTGGCCCACCAGCCGTCATCGTTCGGGCCGTCGGCGCCGTCGGGCCAATAACCGGAGAAGAGATTCGGGCCACGCACCCAAATCTGTGCCGGGTCGCCCGCCACCGCCGGTTGCCCCATCAGATCGCGAAGTTCAAGTTCAACCCCCACCAGCGGCCGACCAACGGACCCAGAGATCGGATTGGTGCCGGCTGCGCGACCGTCACCGATGGTGGTGGTCAGCACCGGCGAAGTCTCAGTGAGGCCATAGCCCTGCTCGACGTGGTGGCCTGAAATTTCCGCGAACGCTTGGGCGAGTTCTGGGTCGAGCGCCGAAGCACCCGAAACGATGATGCGAACTGAGGCCAACGACTCGGCCAGTGCGTCCAAGCCAACCCATGCCGAAATGATCGGCGGCGCGACCGGCAGGTAGGTGAGTTGGTATTCCTTGACCTGAGCCAACAGTTCGGCCGGGTTGAACTCCTCGACCAGCACTACGGTGGCGCCGACGCGAACCGACAGCGAGAGTACGCAGTTCAGGCCGTAAATATGGAACATCGGCAACAGGCCCAACACCACGTCACTCGGCAGGGAGATCGGCGGGTTGTCGATTTTCAACAGTTGATCAAGGTTGGCCGACAAGGCCCGGTGCGAGAGCATCACCCCGCGCGGCAGGCCGGTGGCTCCCGAGGTGAACAGCACGACCGCTGACCTTTCGGGGTCCGGTGGCGCGAGTGGTCGGCCTTCGCTTGCCTTCTCCAGCAGGTCGGCGAACCGTAGTTCGCCCTCTTGAGCCGCAGCGCGGTGAACCACGATGAGTCCCTGCGCCGTCTCGGCTTCGCGAACCTGGGTGATCGAAGTCGAATCGGCCACCACGATCTTTGGCGAACACGCTTGAACCATCCGCGAGATTTCGCGTGGCGTCGAACGAGGGTTGATCGGCACGGCGATGAGTCCGCCGCGCAACACGCCGTAGTACGCCACGGCCAAATCGATTCCGTTTGCCATCACCAGCGCAACGCGCTGCCCAGCAAGAATCCCGCGTCCGAGCAGCGTTTGGGCGACCCGGTCAGCCCAGTGATCGAACTGCGCCCAAGTAACTTGGCGGCCCGTTCGAGGCTCGATCAGCGCGATCCCGTCGGGGTCGCGCTGGGCGGTCTGAGCTAAATCGTCACTAATGTTGACGGCCATGGTTCGAGTCAACCACACCAACTGGGTGCAGTTGGCCGATACAGTGAACGCCATGTCCCCCGGACGCGCCAGTGACCTGCCAAAGAACTTGAAGTCGCGCTCAATCCTCGAAGGCCAAGCCGCTTGGGCCACCTCCGAGGTCGAAGAGGCTCTCGTGCACCCGCCCGACCCAACGGCGGCGGCGTTTTTCGACGTCGACAACACGATCATGCAGGGCGCCTCGATCTTCCTGTTGGCCCGCGGATTGCATCAGCGCAAATTCTTTTCGACCAAAGACATCGCTAAGGCGGCCTGGCAAGCGGCGTACTTCAAGTACGTCGGGGTGGAGGACCCAGAGCACATCGACAGCGCCCGCGACTCGGCCTTGAACTTCATCGCCGGCCACGAGGTTCGAGAACTCGAAGAAATCGGCGAGGAGGTTTTCGACGAGTACATGGCGCAGAAGATCTGGCCGGGCACGCGGGCGATGGCCCAGTGGCATTTGGACCGCGGCCAACGCGTTTGGTTGATGACTGCCGCACCGATCGAGATTGCCACCGTGATCGCGCGCCGACTCGGGCTCACCGGGGCGTTGGGCACGGTTTCAGAAACCGTAGACGGCGTCTACACCGGCAAACTAGTCGGCGACATGTTGCACGGCCAAGCCAAGGCCGATGCCGTCACAGCCTTGGCCGAGGCCGAGGGGCTCGACCTCGATCGTTGTTACGCCTACTCCGATTCGTCCAACGACATCCCGATGCTTTCCTTGGTGGGCCATCCCTGTGCAGTCAATCCCGACGGGACGTTGGCAGCGCATGCCAAGGCCAAGGGTTGGCTGGTTCGCGATTACCGCACCGGCCGCAAGGTCCTTGGGGTTAGCGCACGAGCGGCCGCCGCTGGCGGCGTCGGTGTGGCCGCGTGGTACCTGGCCCGCCAACTACGAGCGCGCCGCTAGCTTTCAAATGGCGGGCGGCGGTGTTCAGGCGGCACGGCCAGATTCGCGTAATCCTGGGCAGAATATGGAGGCAATTGACCCTCGCTGCCGGGCTGAATTGCCGAGATCGTCAACGCCAAGAACCGGCGGCGAATGCCTTCTGAGGCCAGCGGCGAGTTGAGCCCAAGCACCAGCATCCGAATCACCCAATAGATGTCAGAAGGTTCCAGGTCAGTTCGCAAGAAACCCTGTTCTTGGCCACGGCGCAACATGTCAACGAACATTGCCCCGGTGTCATCGATCATCTCGTCGGCGAAGGCATCAGCGCCTAGTGACGAAAGCAAGGGACTGTATCGGCCGACGACTTCGATAAACCGATCGGCGAGGTCGACTAGATCAGCCCCGGATGCGTCTTCGATGCCAGCGAGCAGCGGCTTGATCTGCTCGTGGTGAATCTGCGAAAAGGCGGCCCGTTCCAACTCGGCACGATTTGGGTAGTGCCGATAGACCGTGGCCACGCCTAGCCCGGCTTCGGCCGCAATCTGTTCGGTCGACGGCGCCCCGTGCTCTTCCCAAAGTCGCTGCAAAGCCTCGACGATTCGGTCGGCATTCGCCTTGGAATCTCGCCGTGACATGGATCTCCGTCGGGTTGGGGTGGAAAGGCTTGTTTCCTCATCGTACTATGTGAGAGTCCTCTATCACTTCTCGTTAGGAACTTCCGTGTCCACACTGCTTTACCGACTCGGCAAAACAGCGTTCGCCCACCCAATGCGACTGCTGGCCGGCTGGCTCGTGCTGATCGTGGTGATCACCGGCTCCTTGGCGTTCAATGCGCCCAAGTTGAGCACCGAGGTGAAAATCAGCGGAGTTCCTTCCCAAGAAGTAGTCGACCAGTTGCAGCGCGACATGCCAGCTGCCGCTGGCGGAAGTGGCCAAGTGGTCTTTTCTGCACCCAAAGGAAAGACATTCTTCGACGCCGAAATTGCCGCGGCAGTAGCCGGATCTGTCCAAGGCATTTACCAAACCGATGAAGTGATCGACCCGACCGAACTGGCCGGGCAAGCAACCGACCAAGCCGAGGCCCAAAAGCAGCTAGCCGCGCAAGTTACCGCCGCCGAACAAGCCGCGGCCGCCTTCGGCGCGGGCAACGAACTGCCCGGACCCGTGCCGCTGGCAGTAGATGGAAACCTCGTGCCTGGTCTGATCGTCTCCCCAGACGGCAAGGTCGCATTGGCCCAGTTCCAGTTCACCAAGCAAATCCAAGAACTTGCAGCCGGCGTCATCGAGGACGTCATGCATGCAGCCACAGAGCCCGCAGGAGAAAGCGGAATCACCGTTGTCCCGGGCTCGTCAATGCAGGAAATGCCTGAAGTCGCCGGTGCCGGCGAAGCGGTCGGAATCTTGGTCGCCGCAGTTGTTCTGTTCCTAGTTCTGGGCTCAGTAGTCGCTGCTGGCCTGCCGCTGCTGACCGCGCTGCTTGGAGTTGGCGTCGGCGTCGGCGGCGCTTACGCGCTGGGTCACTTCTTCGAATTGGGATCGATGAGCATCGTCTTGGGTTTGATGCTCGGTCTGGCAGTTGGAATCGACTACGCCCTGTTCATCGTGAACCGGCAACGGCGCTTGATCATGCGCGAAAAGCTCACCGCGCACGAAGCCACCGGCCGCGCTTTGGGCACCGCCGGTTCGGCCGTGTTCTTCGCCGGCATCACCGTGATGATCGCCTTGGCCGGCCTGCTGGTGATCGGGATCAGCTTGCTGAGCACGATGGCGCTGATCGCTGCGGGCACCGTCGCGGTTTCAGTCGGCGTCGCCCTTACTGCCCTGCCCTCGCTGCTCGGCCTAATTGGCGAGCGGATCGTTTCGCCCAAGGCACGAGCCAAGTTCGCCGAGCGCGAAGCCGCTGGCACCGATCACGCCACGGCTCGCCGTTGGGCGGCCATGGTCACCAAGAACCGCTTCTTGGTAGCGATCTTCGTCGTGGCAGCAACCCTCGTGCTCGCCATCCCGGCAGCCAGCATGCGTTTGGGTTTGCCCTCGAGCGAGAACTACAACTCCGGCACTGCTCAGCGCGAAGGCTACGAACTAGTCGCTGGTTCGTTCGGCGAGGGTTTGAACGGGCCACTGATGGTGGTCCTGTCCTCGTCCACCGACAAAGCAGTTGACCAACAGTCCGCTGGAGCGGTGATCAGCGAACTGACTGAACTCAAGAACGTCGCCTCGGCCACGGCCGCAGGTATGAGCGAAGACGGCCGCACGGTGCTGGTTTCGGTCATTCCAACCTCGGGACCGACCGACGAGTCCACCGAAACCCTAGTTCACGCGATCCGTGACAAGTCGGCCGATTTCAACGAGCAGTTCGCCCTCGATATTGGCGTTACCGGCCAGACCGCGATGGGCATCGACATCGCCGAAAAGATGAGCGAAGTAATGCCGATCTACTTGGGCATCGTGATCGTGCTTTCGCTGCTGGTGCTGACCTTGGTCTTCCGCTCGATCGTGGTGCCGTTGAAGGCCACCGCGGGATTCTTGCTCACGATCTTGGCGACGCTCGGCGCAACCACAGCCGTCTTCCAGTGGGGCTGGCTAAACCAACTATTCGGCCTGGACTCCACTGGGCCGGTCATGGCGATGCTGCCGATTCTGGTCACCGGCATCGCCTACGGCTTGGCGATGGATTACCAGGTGTTCCTCGTCTCGGCGATGCGTGAGTCGTGGGTTCACGGCAAGCGCGGCACCGAGTCGGTTATTGACGGGTTCACCCACTCCAGCCGAATCGTGGCCGCCGCCGCCGTGATCATGATTTCGGTGTTCGCCGGCTTCATCTTCAACGGTGACCCGATGATCAAGCAGATCGGTTTCGCTTTGGCCATCGCGATCGCCATCGACGCCTTCTTGGTCAGGATGACGTTGGTGCCAGCACTGATGGCCATGTTCGGCGACCGGGCATGGAACCTGCCAGCTTGGCTCGATCGACTTTTGCCGAACCTCGACGTCGAAGGCGATCAACTGCTGAAGAACTTGGGCGAGAAGTAAGGCCCATCAAGCTCAAGTCGAGTGCGGCGGCCCGTTCACACGAACGGGTTGCCGCGCTCGACTAGCAGGTTGTAGAGCGTCTGCTGGATCGTTTCACGCACTTGGTCAGTGACGTTGAACAGCAACATTGGGTCGTCGGCCGCCTCTGGCGGATAGGCGTCAGTGCGCACCGGCTCACCGAACTCGATGATCCACTTACTCGGCAAGGGGATGAGCCCCAAGGGGCCGAGCAACGGGAAGAACGGCGTGATCGGGATGTAGGGCAGGCCAAAAAGCCGCGCCAGCGATGGAATGTTGCCCACCAGTGGGTAGATCTCTTCGGCGCCGACGATGGAAACCGGAATGATCGGAACTTGCGCACGCATGGCCGCCGAGACGAATCCACCACGACCGAATCGCTGCAGTTT